>JANQKX010000333.1 GCA_028280915.1 Kiloniellaceae bacterium | reverse complement strand
TTTGAACCCCTATGCGTTGCTGTGCGGCCTGGTCAGCCTTGCCATGCTGGTGATGCACGGCAGCTGCTTTTTGGCCCTCAAGGCCGACCGGCCCGTTTGTGACCGGGCCCGGCACTACGGCCAATGGGCCATGGTGGCTTTTTTGGCCCTGTTCACCATCGGCGGGCTGTGGACCGCCTGGGGGCTGGAGGGCTATGTCATCCAGGAAGGCGCCCATCCCGATGGGCCGTCCAATCCCTTGGGCAAGACCGTGGTGATGGAAACCGGGGCCTGGCTCAATAACTACAGTGCCTATCCCCTGTTCCTGCTGGCCCCCATCATGGCCTATGGGGGTGCCTTGCTCGCGGGCTTGGCCTTGCGCATGGCCAAGGATGGCTTGGCCTTCGTGGCCAGCGCGGTCAGCGTGACCGGGGTGGTGGCCACGGCCGGGGTCAGCATGTTCCCCTTCCTCTTGCCCTCATCCTCCGATCCCACCAGCAGCTTGACCGTTTGGGATGCCTCCAGCAGCCAGATGACCCTCTTTATCATGCTGGTCGGCACGGTTGTCTTCATGCCCATCATCCTGGCCTATACCGCCTGGGTCTATCGGGTGCTGCGCGGCAGGGTCACCTTGGAATACGTGGATTCCAACAAAGACGGAACCTATTAGGAGAACGGCATCATGTGGTACTTCGCTTGGGTTTTGGGGCTGGGCCTGGCTTGTGCTTTTGCCATCCTGAACGCCCTGTGGTTTGAGCTGGATGCGGAAAGCCATGCCCGCGAGCGGGAAGATCAGCCCAACATTTCCTGATTTTCCCCGTGCTGGAGGCCGTCGGGCGGCCCCGGTCACAATTGGCTTTCCAATTGGCGGAGACATTGCCAATATGGGCCAACACGGGCCAATATGGCGCAACAACGCCGATGGTTTCCCAGGGAGGCTGGGTGAGCTGAGCGGCGATAAAAAACCGGCAAAAAGCCGGACGATAAATTTGATCAGGGCAGGGCAGCTTTTTACGGGTCATGCTGAGCGTAGAGAATTTGACCAAGACCTTCGGTGGCCTGACGGCGGTCGCCGGGGCCACTTTCCAGATTCCCGAAGGGCGGATCACCGGCCTGATCGGTCCCAACGGGGCGGGCAAGACCACCACTTTCAACATGATCGCCGGGGCCATGCCCCCCACGTCGGGAAAGGTGGCTTATCTTGGCGACGACATCACCGGGATCCAGACTCACCGGCTGTTTCACCGGGGCGTGGTCCGCACCTTCCAGATTCCCCATGAATTCGGCCGCCTGACGGTCCTGGAAAACCTCATGGTGGTGCCCGGGGCTCAGCCGGGAGAAAACATCTTCAAGGTTTGGCTGTCCCCCTCGCGGGTGCGCGGCCGGGAAGCCGAGGTGTTGAAACGGGCCGAGGACACCCTGGCATTTCTCAACCTCTGCCACCTGCGCGATGAATTGGCCCAGAACCTCTCCGGCGGGCAGAAAAAGCTCTTGGAGTTGGGGCGCACCATGATGACCGATGCCCGCTTGGTGCTGTTGGACGAACCGGGCGCCGGGGTGAACCCAACCTTGATGAAAAAACTGGGCGAGATGATCCGGCGCCTCAATGTGGAGCGGAATTATACCTTTTGCATCATCGAGCACGACATGGACCTGATCGCCAGCCTGTGCGATCCGGTGATCGTCCTGGCCGAGGGCAGTGTGCTGATGACGGGCCACTTTAAGGATATCCGGCGGGATCCCCGGGTGCTGGATGCCTATCTGGGCGGCGGAGAGGACGATTGATGCCCGTACTGCAGTTGGAATCGGTCAGCGGCGGGTATGGTGAGACGGAAATTCTCCACGGCACCAACATGGTGGTGGAGCGGGATCAAATCGTCACCATCATCGGCCCCAACGGGGCGGGCAAATCGACCGCCATGAAGGCGGTCTTCGGCCTGCTCAATCTGACCGCCGGGCGGGTCCTGCTGAACGGCAAGGACATTACCAACACGCCGCCGGAAAAGGTGGTGTCCCTGGGGGTGTGCTACGTGCCCCAAACCGCCAATATCTTCCCGAATTTGACCGTGCAGGAAAATTTGGAAATGGGCGCCTTCGTGCGCCGGGACGATTTCCGCCCCCGCCTGCAAGAGATCTACCAGATGTTTCCACCTCTGTGGGAGAAGCGCCGGCAGGCGGCCGGCACCCTTTCGGGCGGGCAGCGCCAGATGGTGGCCATGGGCAAGGCCTTGATGCTGGAGCCGGAGATCCTGCTGCTGGATGAGCCCACCGCCGGCCTGTCGCCCAAGTTCCGCGGCGAGATTTTCCAGATCGTCAAGGACATCAACAAGGCGGGGACACCGATCCTGATGGTGGAGCAGAACGCCAAGCAGTCCTTGAAGATCGCCGATCGGGGCTATGTCCTGGTGGATGGCCAAAACCGCTATGAGGGGACAGGGCAGGAGCTCTTGTCCGATCCGGAGGTGGGAGAGATGTTCCTGGGCGGCGGCCGCTCCGCCGCGGAGAACGGGCCCTCTGAGGAGAGGTCTTCGGGGGAGGGGACGCCGTGATCGAGTTCATCAACTTTCACCTTATCCCCGGATTGGTCTTGGGCAGCATCTATGCCCTGGGGGCCATTGGCGTCACCCTCACTTTCGGCATTCTGCGCTTTGCCAACTTCGCCCATGGCGAGACCATGACCCTGGGGGTTTATTTTACCCTCAGCCTGATCATCCTGACGGGCCTGCACCCCCTGGTCGTCATGCCCTTGGCCATGGCGCTGACCACCATTGTCATCCTGGGCGTCGACCGGGTGTTCTATAAGCCCCTGCGGGCGGCGCCCACGGTGGTTCTGGTCATGGCTTCCTTCGGCCTGATGCTCATGGTGCGCTCGGCGATCCAGTTCACCTGGGGCGTCCAGCTCACCTCCCTCAGCACGGGGATCGTCAAGCCGTACATTTTCTTTGATGCCCTGAGGATCTCGCCCAAGCACGTGATGATCATCATCGCCACCATTTTATTGATGCTGGTGGTGCACTTTCTCTTGACCCGCACGCGCATGGGCAAGGCCATGCGGGCCATGGCGGATTCCCCGGAACTGGCGCGCCTGACCGGGATCGACACGGAAGCGG
Source organism: Kiloniellaceae bacterium (assembly GCA_028280915.1). Taxonomy (GTDB): domain Bacteria; phylum Pseudomonadota; class Alphaproteobacteria; order Kiloniellales; family Kiloniellaceae; genus JANQKX01. The sequence continues at coordinate 8,261 of JANQKX010000333.1, read as the reverse complement.
TGGTGCGCATGACCTGGATCATCGGCACCTGCCTTGCCACCGCGGCGGGGGTGTTCCTGGCGATCGATACCCATGTGGAAACCCTGATGGGCTACAAGCTGTTGCTGCCCATGTTCGCCGCGGCCATCCTGGGCGGAATCGGGCGGCCCTATGGGGCGGTGGCCGGCGGCCTGATCATCGGCGTGGTGGAAGAGCTTTCCACCTATGCCTGGATCGGCGACGGGCCCTTGCTGAACCCGGGCTATAAGGCGGGTGTTGCCTTTGCCATCATGGTGGTGATGCTGATCTGGCGGCCCAGCGGATTGTTCCGCGGGCGCGTGTTCTAGGGGGCGCGGGATGGACCAATTCTACGGCATCTTCTTGTATATCGTGGCCCTGCTCACCATGGGCGGCATCTATGCCATCCTGACCCTGGGGCTTAACATTCAGTGGGGCTTTACCGGTCTTTTCAACGCGGGGATCGCCGGTTTCTTGGCGGTGGGCGCCTATACCAGCGCGCTGCTGACCACGGCGGCCAGCGAGCGGCATATCGGCGGCTTGGAGGCGCCTTACATCGTCGGCCTGGGCGCGGCCATGGTGACCAGCGGCATCATCGCCTATGTGATCGGCAAGATCTGCATCCGGCTGCGCAGCGATTACTTGGCCATCGCCACCATCGGCATCGCGGAGATTCTGCGCCTGGTGGTCAAGAACGAAACCTGGGCCACCAACGGCCCGCGCGGCGTCTCCATGGTGCCCAAGCCCTTCGAGACCCTGCCCGAGCCGTACAATCAGATCTGTTTCCTGCTGTTGATCCTGGCCACCGTCGGGGTGATCTATCTGCTGATCGAGCGGGCCCGCCGCTCCCCCTGGGGCCGGGTCATGACGGCGATCCGGGAAAACGAGGACGCGGCCCGGGCCGCCGGCAAGGACGTGGAGCGCCTGCGCATCGAAGCCTTTGTGATCGGCTCCATGCTCATGGGCTTGGCCGGCGGCTTCATGGCCCATTATTTGAAATTCATCGGGCCCAATGCCACCGATCCCCTGACGTCGACCTTTTTGGTGTGGGTCATGCTGACCGTGGGCGGCAGCGCCAACAACAAGGGCGCCATCTTGGGGGCCATGCTGATCTGGACGGTATGGTCGGCGACGGAGATCTTCACCAGCCGCCTGCCGGAGGAACTGGCCATCCGCACCGCTTATATCCGCATCTTTTTGATCGGCTTGCTGCTGCAGATCATATTGCAGAAGTTCTCGAAAGGGATCTTGCCGGAACAGCGCCCCGGCGGTCAAAGCACCGCAGCGGGTCAAAGCACCCTGGCCGGGCGGAGCACAATGGCCGGGTCAAAAAAGGATAGTACTTAAGGTCCTTTTTACAGGCCTTAATTTCGCAAGGCATTGTCCAAAAGGGCAAGCTTTGCTCTAATGGCGCAAAATCTTATCCATCAGGGAACTCATCCATCAGGGAACAAGGGAGAGATTACATGTTGAAAAAGAAGCTTCTCGGCGTGCTCGCCGGTGCCGCCTGCGCGTTCGGGGCCGGTAGTGCCCTGGCCGACGACATCGTGGTGGGGTCGGTGGCCGGCGTGACCGGACCCATCGCCGAACTGGTGGCCCCCATCGTGGCGGGACGTAACCTGGCGGTGGAACATGTGAACGCGCAGGGCGGCCTCTTGGGCGGTGACACCATGGTTCTGGTGCTGGCCGATTCCCAATGCGATCCCAAGGCCGGCGTGGACGCGGGCCAGAAGGTGGTGAACGTGGAGCAGGTGGTCGCCGTGGTCGGGGCCAGCTGCTCGGGCGCCACCAACGGCATGGTCCAGTCGGTCACCATTCCGTCCGGCGTGGTTGCCATTTCCGATTCCGCCACGGCGCCCTCCATTACCGAGTTGGAGGACAATGACCTGGTGTTCCGGGTCGCCCCCTCGGACGCTTATCAAGGCCTGGCCCTGGCCCAGCTAGCCCGGGACGCGGGCTTCGAAAAGCTGGCCATGACCTATGCCAACGATGACTACAACGCGGGCATCGCGGCGGTGTTCGAAAAGTCCTTCCAGGAACTGGGCGGCACCATCACCGGCAATCAGGCCCACGAGCCCAACAAGGCGTCCTATCGCTCCGAGGTTTCCACCTTGTCCAATGGCGATCCGGAAGGCTTGGCGATCTTTGCCTACTACGGCGGCAGCGGCATCACCATCATCCGCAACAGCCTGGAAAACGGCTTGTTTGACAAGTTCCTGGGGGCGGACGGCATGTACGATATCTCGGTGATCGAGCAAATCGGCGCCGATAACCTGAAGGACAACATCATGGTGACCCAGTCGGCCTCCGACGACCAGGATGCCTCCTATCAGGCTTTTGCCGACTTCTATCAGGAATCGACCGGCATCGACCCCTCCGCGCCCTACGCCGCCCACGGCTATGACGCGGCCTTCCTGGTGGCCCTGGCCATCGAACAGGCCGGCGCGGCGGAGCGGGACAAGATCGCGGCGGCCCTGCGGGAGGTGTCCAACGGTGAAGGTACGGTGATCCGCCCGGGCGAATGGGAAAAGGCCAAGGCGGCGATCGCGGCCGGCGAGGCGATCAACTATGAAGGCGCCTCCGGCGTGGTCGACTTCGATGAAAACGGCGACGTGACCGGCGTCTTTTCCGTCAACACGGTGGGCGACGACAACAACTGGACGTCCAAGCTGCTGAAATAAGCGCATTGCGCTGATCTAGTAGCAGTGCATATGGAGGGGCTTTTGCCGGTTTGGCGAAAGCCCCTCTTTTTTGGCTGGATCGCGCTTTAGCGGCTGGTCAGCAGCCGTTCAAAAAGAGAAATGTAGTTTTCCACGCAGCGTTCTTCGGTGAATTCGGCTTCGTAGCGCTCCCGGCCGGCGGCGACCAGCTGGGCGGCCAGGTCCGGGCTGTCGATCACCCGGGTGATGGCCTGGGCAAGCGCCGGGGCGTCGTCGATGGGGACCAAGAGGCCGGTTTTGTCCGCCTCCACCACTTCGACGGCGCCGGCGGCGCGGGAGGCGATCAGGGGCGTGCCCGCGGCCCAGGCTTCCAGAATGACCGTGCCGAAGGGCTCGTAGCGGGAGGGGAAGACGCAGATGTCGGCGCACTGCAAGAGGGGCTTGCGGTCCGTGCGCCAACCCAGGAAGCGGGTGCGGTCGGCCAGCCCGAGGGTGCGGCTTAGTGACTCGAGCTCGCCGCGCTGCGGCCCCTCGCCGGCGATCCAGAGATAGGCGCGGGGCTCCTCTACGAGGGCTTGGAGCAGGATGTCCAGGGCCTTGGCCTCGTGCAGGCGGCCCAGAGCGATCAGCAGGGGCGCCTCGGCCGGGGTGTCGAAATCGGCCCGATCCAGAGGCGGGCCTTCTTCCAGCCGAGCGAAGTTGCGGATCATGTCCACTTTATCGGCCGGCCAACCGTTGTCGACCGCGTGATCCACCAGGCCCTGGGTCATGGCCAGCATGCGGTCGCAGTGGCGGTAGTATTTTTGGTCGTAATAGCCGCCAATACGGCCGATGTGGATGAAGTTGCCCCGGGGCATCATCTGGGTGGCCCGGTTCATCCAGGTGACCACGATCTGCGGCTGATAGCGGGCCACTTCCTTGCGCAGGGCCATGGGGGTCTGCCAGTCCAGCCGGCTGCCGAACTTCAGCTGCAAGGGCTCGATACCGCCCGCCCGGAACAGCTCGGCCCGCAGTTCGCTGTGGCGCATGACGATGCGCTGGTCCAGCCCGGCCTTGTGGAGGGCGAGATTGAGGCTGACAAAAAAGGTCTCGGCGCCGCCCCTGTCGCCGCCCGCCATGACCTGCATGACTTTCATGGCATGACGCTCATGCCGCTCATGACGCGTCTTTCACGAGAGGATTTTCATGGACAGTTTGCCCCTGCTCCAGTTCAATTCGAATTGGTCAGGGCCAGCATAGTCGCCCCGCGGGTCGGCGTACACCTTTGACCGAGTGTGGTGCACCGTCCCAAGAAAACGGCAAACAGGAGAGGATCTTTTACATGCCCAAAGGTTATTGGATCGCCCAACTCACCGTCAAAGACCCGGAGCGTTATCCGGACTACATGGCCGCCGCCAGCGCCGCCATTAAGGCCCATGGCGGCAACTATCTGATCCGCGGCGGGACCCATGAGCGGCCCGAGCGGCCGGGACACGACCGCAATGTCGTCATTGAATTTGAAAGCTACGCCCAGGCGCAAGCCTGCTACCACTCACCGGCCTACCAAGAGGCGGTGAAACTGCGGCAGGCCTATGCGGAGTCCGACATCGTGATCGTCGAGGGGGCGTAGGGCGCGGGTTCAGAGGATAGATAAAACGGGGCCAGGTCATGGAAAACTTCGATTACGTTATTGTGGGTGCCGGGTCGGCCGGCTGTGTCTTGGCCAATCGCCTAAGCGAGGATGCGGCGGTGTCCGTGCTGTTGATCGAGGCCGGCGGCAGCGACCGCAGCATCTTCATTCAAATGCCCACGGCCCTTTCCATTCCCATGAACATGGAACGGTTCAATTGGTTTTTTGAATCCGAGCCCGAGCCCTATCTGGATAACCGGCGCATGCACTGCCCCCGGGGCAAGGTGCTGGGGGGGTCGTCCTCCATCAACGGCATGGTCTATGTGCGCGGGCACGCCTGCGACTTCGACGAATGGGAGGAAGCGGGGGTAGCCAATTGGGGCTACCGCCACTGCCTGCCCTATTTCCGCCGGGCCGAGACCTGGAAAGGGGGCGGCGACGACTATCGCGGCAATGACGGGCCCCTGGCGACCTGCAACGGCAATGAGATGACCTTGAACCCCCTCTACCAGGCCTTCATCCAGGCCGGCGTGCAGGCGGGTTACGGCGCCACCGACGATTACAACGGTTTCCGCCAAGAAGGCTTCGGCCCCATGCACATGACCGTCAAGGACGGGGTGCGCTGGTCCACCGCCAACGGTTATCTGAAACCGGCCTTGGCCCGGCCGAACCTGAAGGTGGTTTCGGAGGCGCTGACCCACCGCTTGGTGCTGGACGGTAAAAGGGCGACGGGCGTGGCCTACGAGGTGGGCGGGACGCAAACAACCGTAACCGCCAATCGGGAGGTGATCCTGGCGGCCGGCTCCATCGGCTCGCCCATGTTGCTGCAGCTGTCGGGCATCGGCCCCGGCGCGGTGCTGCAAGACGCCGGGGTCCCGGTGGTGCAGGATCTGCCGGGGGTGGGGGAAAACCTGCAGGACCATCTGGAGGTCTATTTCCAATACCGCTGCCGCCAGCCCATCACCCTGAACAGCAAGCTGGGCGTGCTGTCCAAGGGTCTGATCGGCGCCCGCTGGGTGCTGTTCAAGGACGGCCTGGGGGCGACCAATCACTTTGAATCCTGCGCCTTTATCCGCTCGGCGGCGGGGCGCAAATCGCCCGACATTCAGTACCATTTCCTGCCGGCGGCCATGCGCTATGACGGCAACGCGGCCTTCGACGGCCACGGCTTCCAGGTCCACGTGGGCCCCAACAAGCCTCACAGCCGGGGCTGGGTGCGCATCAAGTCGGCCGATCCCCGGGAGAAGCCGAGCATTCTCTTTAACTATATGAAGGAAGAGGCGGACCGGGAGGATTGGCGCCGGGTCATCCGTCTGACCCGGGAAATCATCGCCCAGGAGGCCATGGACCCCTATCGCGGCGATGAAATCCAGCCGGGCGCGGCGGTGACCTCCGACGAAGCCATCGACGCCTGGGTGCGGCAGGAGACCGAAAGCGCCTATCACCCCTCTTGCACCTGCAAAATGGGTAGCGACAACGATCCCATGGCGGTGCTGGACAGTGACTGCCGGGTGCGGGGGATCGAAAATCTGCGGGTGGTGGATTCCTCCATCTTTCCCACCATCCCCAACGGCAACCTGAACGGCCCCACCATCATGGTGGGGGAGAAGGCCGCCGACATCATCCGGGGACGGGCCCCGCTGCCCGCTTCCAACGCGCCGGTTTGGATCGCCCCCGATTGGGAAACCACCCAAAGGGCCGGCTCGGCCCAGCGGCCGGCGCCTCAGGAAGGCTAACCGGAGGCCGGCGCTTCGTTTGTGTTGGGGCGCCGCCCCGCTTTGCCGCCCGCGGGGCGGAAGATCAGTTGTCGTTGTTCAGCAGGTTCTTCAAAGTATCGCCGGCCTTTTCGCCGGCCCCTTCCAAGGCGCCGCCGGAGGTAGCGTCGTCGATGGCCTTTTGGCCGGCCTTCTCGAGCGCGTCCTTGGCCGTCCCTTCGAGTTGTTTCGAGATATCGCCCAAGTCCATTTTACCCACGTAGCTAATGATGTGGGGCAAAACGTCGCTCAAGACCACCTTGACTGCCTCGGCCGGGCTGATGCCGTTTTCCTGGGTGCCGATATCCCTAAGTTCAATGGCCGGCACCTCCCCGGTGAGGCCTTTATCGGAAAACTGCGGCGCCACTACACTGACCTTGGCCCCGTCCAAGGTGAATTTCCGGATAATGACATCGGGGGAGTCGCTCTCGGCTTTTTTGTCCGAGCCACCCCCGTCCGTGCCGCCCCCGTCTGAACTATTTGCGGGAAGGTAGCTGGCGACATTTTTCTGGATGGCCTCCAGGTTGGAGCCCTTCGGGCCAATTTCATAGGTGATGTCCGGTTTGGAAATCAGTACCCGCTTGATAATGACCGGGCTGCCGAACAGGCTTTTCATATCCACGGCCACGGAAATCTCGTTGAATTTAAAGGCATCGCCCGCGCTGAAACCGGCCGGATTGGACATGCGAAAGCCTGCCAGCGCGCCTTCCCCGTCGAAGGGGGACAAGCTTACGTCCTTCAGGGTGACCTGTGTCTGGGTTGCCTTGGAGCCGATGTTTTCGATGGTGGCCTTGGCGATGGAATCCAGTTGGGTCAGGAAGTAAAAGGCGCCCGCCGCAACGATCACAATCAACACCACCACAAGACCCAGAAAGATTGCCAAACCGCGTTTCATCAATGACTCTCCTTGAGTGTTGAGATTGAAAATCGGCGTCGGCCACCTTTGCCAGCGAGCCTGAAATATCGACCGGCGCCGATGAGTGTCTTGCTAACGGAATAACCCATAGAGGTTTTGCTGCATTGCAACAAGAGACTTTTTTTTACTTACCGCAAAATGGTCAAAAAGGTGCCGGGCCAGCCTGAACTCGCCCTGGATTCGCCCGGGTTCGTTTAATCCTTTCGCAAGGATTTGCCCAAAAATCGTCACAATCAGAATGATTTGAATTAGCAAAGCCTTAGGCAGCCGGCGCTAGTCTAGAGGCCTATTGCCCCATTTGTTAAGAGAGTACTCATGTCCGATTCGGCCCGTGTTCCGGTTTCCCTTGGCGGTGCCGTCCAGAACCTGGACGAAATGCGCGCCTTGTCCGACCAGATCGCCAACATCCTCCACACCCCGTGCAAGTTCTTGGAAGACGCCAATCCGGACGAGGATTACGGCGAGGTGGTTTACCTTTTCGAGGTGGGCGTGCCCGACGGCGCGTCGGATGAGGAGATGCAGCAGAAGTTCTGCGACGCCCTGGGCGGCTTGGACTCAGAGCGGCGCGAACAGGTCGACGAGTAACAACCGGGCCTTTTTAGCCCCCGGTCCGTTCCTTGTTATGGGCCTGGGCCTCCGCTTCGGAAAAATCCATTTCCACTTTATTGCCGTCCGGGTCGCGCAAAAAGATCTGAAGGATGCCCCGACCCGGGACCACGGCGGTCTGGTAGGCGATGCCTCGGTCTTCCAGCTTACGGATGAAGGCCGGCAGACCGGCCGCCCGAAAGGCGAAGTGGTCGATTTGGGGCGCTGTTTCCGCAATGTCATCCGATGTCGGGGTTTTTCCGACCAGATGAACCACGGCCTGCCCGTTGCAATACAGCCAGGCGCCGGGGAAGGGGAAGGGTGGCCGGTCCCCGACCTCCAGCCCGATGACCTCGGTGTAAAATGTCTGAATGGCCGACAGGTTGGCGGTGACGAGGTTTACGTGGTCCAAGGCCTGGGCGGTCATGGGGCTCTCCTTTTTTGCACGCGACGCCGATTTTTGCACTCTACGCCGGCCGACCGCCGGCCACGGTGGTCTGACGCAATTCGTAAGGGGCGGCGCCGGCCGCTTCAGTGGTTTCGGAACCGGGCGGGACGGGCAGGGCGTAGCGCAGACAGGCGCGGCAGTCCCAGAGCACAACGTCGCCGGGCCGCCAGCGATGACGATAGGTATTCTCCGGCACCGTGGCCACCGCGCGCAGATGGGCCAAGAGCGGCGCGCTTTCGGCCGGGCTGAGGTCGCCCAGGCGGTGGGTATAGGCCGGATTGACGTACAGGCC
>JANQKX010000324.1 GCA_028280915.1 Kiloniellaceae bacterium | reverse complement strand
TGAAAGAGGCCCGCTGGGAGCAATACCTGGCCCAGGCCGAGGACGACAAGGCGGCCCGCGCGGCGGCCATGGAAAAGGCGGCGGAACGCTGGCAGGCCCGGGCGCCCAAGTGGGCCGCCTTGGTGAAAAAGGGCGGGGCTTTGCCGGCCTTCATCGGCCTGGCGGACCTGGAACGCTTGGTGGGCGAGGGCTGGGTGACCCCCGACGAGGGGGCGCGGGCCCGCCTGGCCAACGGGGCGCGCCTCAAAGTTTCCAAAGGGAAGGGGCCTAAAGAAGAAAAAGGGAAAGGAGAAAAGACGCAAGACGGAAAGACGCAAGACGGAAAGACGCAAGATGGAAAGACGAAAGAGGGCGCTTAGGCGCGCCTTAGTACAAGTGAAGTAAACAGCGGCGACAAACCAAATAGGAGTTCAGGTGGGATCATGGCGAAAAGTAAAATCGCGAACAAAAAAGCAAAGTTGAAACGGGCCCATCAGGCCAAGGCCGGCGCCGCCGGCGCCCCTAGTGGGGCGTGGGGCGGCGGCGGGACCGCGGGGGAGGGCGAGGCCCTTGCGCCCGGCGCCAGCGACCTGGGCTCCCTGAGCCTGGCCGGGCGCCGGGCCCACGGCGACGTCATCGAACTGGAGGAAACCGTGCAAGCCGGCGTGCGCCGGGCGCGGGTGCGGACCCAGACCATGATGGACCGCTACCTCTATCGGGACCAGATCAGCCAGCGCCAGTACGACGCGGGCATGCGCCTCTATGCCGCCTGGCGGGCCGCCGGCTCGGCCCAGACCGTGGTGGCCCACTATGGCCTGCGCATCAAGGGCGGCGGCGAGATGAGTCAGCGCCAAGCCGCGGTCCGCGCCGACGTGACCGCCGCCCTGGTGGCGGTGGGGACACGATTGGCTTCGGTGCTGGTCCACGTCTGCCTCTGCGACCAAGCCGCCGGCGAGTGGGGCGAGCGCCAGCGCGGCAAGGCCGCCGACGGCATCCCCGTCCTGCGCCTGGCCCTGGACAGCCTGGCCGACCATTGGGGCCTGCCGGTTTAGGCCGCATTGCGGCCGGCCGCACCGCGGCGGTTTTGTTTGACGACGGGACCCTTGCGCCGGACAAAGCAGGGATTAGAGTGGAGGTGGTATAGAGCTGAGAATACACCGCCATTCTGGACACCGCCATTCTGGAGATCCGTAGTCATGCCGAAAATCCAAACCTGGCCGCGCGAGGAAGCCGTCCGCTCGGCGGCCCGTATGGACGAGGCTGTGGTCTTTAGCTGCGCGTTCGACTATCCCGAAAGGGCGGCCGCGCCGAAAAACCTGTCCGAGGCCTTGTCGGCGCGGTACCGGCTGGACTGGCGGTCTTGCCAGGTCCATCTGGGCGATGTGACCGTCATGTTCACCCGCTATCAAGGCGAGGCCCGATTCTTACTGGCGGAGGTGGAGAGCTTTTGCAATGTGGATCGCTGGCCGCGGGAACGATTGGCGCCCGTGCCCCATGGGAACGATCCAATGGGTATTCCCCCGGTCCATTTTGTGTTTCAGGATGCGGCAATGGGGGCGGACGGGCCGGTCAATTTGGGCGGCGAGGCCGGCTTTGTGTTCGATCCTGATCAGGCGCGACTGCGTCTGAACTTCGGCGAGGGCGGCGCCGGCGATCCGGGGCAGGGAAGCTGGTGCCGCTTGGCCGATTCTGTGTTTTTGCTGGTTGGGCCGGCGCGTGATCTGTTGGCGATACAGTTCGAGGGCTTTGCTCTTTAGGGCGGGGGCAAAACAGGTGGAACCTGTGGTTCTTTCCGGCCTTTTTGTCATGCTGTTGAGAAGGCACAGGCCAACCCGACCGTTAAGGATCGTGACCGGCAAGCCGGCGCGCTTCGCGCGTCCTTGACGGCCGGGTCGGCCCGTGCGATGGGCTTGGCATGACAACAAGGCGGTGGTCTGGTCGTCGGTTGGGGAGGGCCAGGAATGGCGCGGGCGAGGGAAGCGGCGAGGGAAATGGCCAGGCCGCTCTATCACTTCAGCGAGGATCCGGATATTCGGGTGTTTAAGCCCCGGGCGCGGTCGAACCGGTCGGGGCCCGAATGGCTGCGCCGGCCGTTGGTCTGGGCGGTGGCGGAGAGTCATGCATTCTTGTACCTCTTTCCCCGCGACTGTCCCCGGATTTTGGTGTGGCCCATAGGGGGCAGCACGGTCGAGGATGTGGCTACTTGGCTGCCCGGTCTAGAGACGGACGGCTGGGGGGCCGTGGCTCATGTGGAAACGGCTTGGCAGGCCCGTTTGGAAAGCGCCGTCCTCTACCGCTATCGCCTGCCGGCGGCAGGCTTCGAGGTGGTCGGGGACGTGGGCATGTGGGTGTGCCGACGGCCCGTGCGGCCCTTGGCGCGGGAGACGCTGAGCAACCTCCCCGGCCATTTGGCGGCGAACGGCGTCTTGCTTCGGGTCATGGCGGACCTGACGCCCCTGAAAGGGGTTTGGGATTCCTCCTTGCACGCCAGCGGCATCCGCCTCAAGAACGCGCGGGGTTGGGATGGCGTCTAGCCGGGCGGGGGCGCTGCGAGAGAGAGGGGCGGCCGCTCCTAAGGCGTGGGGCCGAAGAGGAGGCCGTCGAAGATGAAGGCGACAAAGAGGGCAAAGGGCGCATAGACCAGCAAGAGGCCGCTGAACAGCAACATGTGGACCGCCCGTTCCTTCAGCGGCCGGGCCATGGCCAGCAGGACGCCGTAGCTGGGCAAAAACAAGGGGATCAGGAACAGCCCGGTGGCGCCATAGGCCTGATAAAGAGGGCTGTCGCCGTCGATGCCCGCCAGGCGGACCACGCCCATCAAGCCCAGGACTAAAAAAATCGGCACCACCAAGGCCAGCACCCAACAGCCCTTGGCCGAGCGCCAGAGCGGCGGCACCGCCGCTTGGTCTTTTGGCGTGGATGGCGGGTCGGAAACGGACGGTTCGGGCATGGCGGGTCCTTGGGCGGTTTGTCGGCCCGCAGGCTAGCACAAGGGGCGGGCTTTGACAGGGGTAAAGGGCGGGGGCAAACGGTCGGCGGGCCAGTGGCCCAAAAAATTTTTCCGCAGGTATGATTTGGCGCTTCCCGTCTGCCGGAGCACAAGATAGGTTGCGCGCCAAGATGCCGAAATGGGCCGGGACGATGGCGGCCGCCGGGGAGCTGTTGTTGGAGGCGAGTATCTCGCCTTCGACCCGCTCAAGCCCTTGAGAGGGCTCAATCCAGGCGCGGCCGTCGCCAGCTATCAAACTGTCACTATAATTTTGAATTGAACCGGCTGTCCAGGTGATGGCGGGATGAAGGCGCGGCGTGCGGCCCCGCGCCCCTGACTCTGCGTCGGTTGTCAACGAAAAAAAATACATCCAAAAGAAAATTTCCCTCTTCCCGTCTGCCCGGGCTGACGTTAGCTTGCCCCCCATGATCCGGAAGTGGGTCAAGGGGGCGGGGCGACCGGGGGCGATTGCCCCTTTGTCTTGCCGGCCCGTCTGTGACGGCCCCGCGTTCGTAGCGGCCGCGATTGGCGGCAAGCCGTTCGGAACTCCCGGTCAATCTTGCGGTCTCATGCTTATCGTCCCGACTTTACCGTCTTTGCGCCACCCACCGCAGTAGGCTTCGATCTCTCACCTGTACCCAGAGGCGGCCTGGGTGGCGCAACTCTCTTTTTCATCATCCGATTCACCTGTTTCTTGATCCTTGCCGAGAGGAGTTTTCCATGGCCAGTGCCCTTTACAACATCTTCAAGGAAGAATGCCTGACCGGCGCCAATAATCTGACGACGGTCACCATCAAGGCCAAGCTGATCGACAGTTCCAGTTACACCTTCAATGCGGCCGATCAGGTCATCGGCGACATCATCGGCGCCGCGATCCTGGCGGAAAGCAACGCCCTGGGCACCGTGACCGTGACCAACGGGGTTCTGGATACGGGCGACGCCAGCTCCACCTTTTCCTCCGTGCCGGCCGGTGGCACGGGCGATGCCCTGATCCTCTTCATCGAAGCCGCCACGGCCCGCCTGATCGCCTACATCGACGGCTTTACCGCCGTCACTCCCAACGGCGGCGACATCAACGTCACCTGGGACGACGGCGCCAACAAGATCTTCGCGCTCTAAGGCCGGGAGCCTGCCCCGACCAAAGAAGGGACATGAGAGAGAAGCATCGCCGTTTCGTCGAGGAGTACCTGGTCGACCTCAACGGGAGACAAGCGGCGGTCCGCGCTGGTTACGCGCCGAGTTCGGCGAAAAACCGCGCGCACCAGTTGTTGCGCACGCCCGAGGTCAAGGCGGCGGTGGCCGAGGGCATGCGTGAGCGCTCCCGCCGCACGGGCATCACCGCCGATAAGGTGCTGAACGAATACGCCCGCCTGGCCTTTTCCGATCTGCGCCAAGTGACCGACTGGGGCCCCGAAGGCGTGCAGCCCAAGGCGGCCAAGGACCTGCACCCGGACCAGGCCCGGGCCATCGCCGAGGTCACCGAGACCAAGAACAAAACCGGCGGCGGCCTAGTGCGGGTCAAGATGCACGACAAAAAAGCCGCCCTGGACGCCCTGGCCCGCCACCTGGGCCTCTTCACCGACAAATCCGCCGAAGGGGACGGGACCAACCCGCCCCCCGACCTGAAAGTCATCATCACCGGCGGCGACCCCCCAGACGAGGGTCGTCCCCCAGGCCGAACGTCGGCCCCGGGCGAGGGTCGCCTCCCAGGCGAGGGACGTTGCCCTAACGACGACTCATCGGGCGAGGGCTGATGGTGGAAACAGAGAGGAACGGGCCATGCTCGTTTTACAAGCCAGCGTCGGCAAGGGCGCACGAACCGGAAGCACGGCGTCACCCTGGTGCAGGAAGGCCTGTCCGCGATCCAAGTGCGCACGCAATATGGCATGCAGCCCCTGTACCGGGGGCAGAAGGACGGACGGGTGTCCCCCGCCTTGATCCAGGCCATCGAGACCAACGCAGCACCCAGCGAATAGATTTTCAGCATTTTGCGAAAATTAACACTTGAGGTTAAATTAAAAATCGCGATAAATCATTTAGGGGAAATTCTTGTCTTAGGAGTGTAAGCGCTGATCGAGTTAGGTTTGCTGTTTTTGTCTCTTGTTTTAGCCCTGGTGATCTACCGAATTTGGCGAGATCCCTGGGGTGTGGCGGCTGTGGTCGGATTTTTATGTTTTGCCGGTGTCTTGGGGGGCGCCGTTGTTGGCAGTCGGTCCTTTGATTTGATGATGACATTTTTTAGCCTGGTATTGGCATCCGGTTATTTTTTGACGGTACTGGTGATGTTGGGTGCGGTG
>JANQKX010000320.1 GCA_028280915.1 Kiloniellaceae bacterium | reverse complement strand
TGCAGCAGGCGCTTCCACAAGCGGTTGGCGCGCTCGGCCGCCGTTTCCCGGCCCTGTTCGTCCCAGGTCTCGTAGTTCCGGGTGTCGGTCAGGATGGGGTGGTAGAAGGCGTTTTCATAGCGTTTCAGGGTGTGGGCGGCGCCGAAGAAATGGCCGCCGGGGCCCACCTCGCGGATGGCCTCGAAGCCCATGGTTTCCTCGGTGACTTCGATGGTGCCCATGGATTTGATCATGAGCTGGAGCATTTCCGCGTCCAGGATCAGTTTCTCGAAGGAGCCGGAAAGGCCGCCTTCCAGCCAGCCGGCGGCGGCGAAGAGGATGTTGGCGTGGGCGGTCACGGCGCTCCACAGGCACATCTGGGTTTCGTAGGCCGCCTGGGCGTCCACGGTGTTGGAGCCGGTGTTCATGGAAGAGCGGAAGGGCAGGCCGTAGCGCCGGGCCAGCTGGCCCGAGGCCCAGGTGGTCTTGGCAAAGACCGGCGTGCCGAAAATCGGCGAGCCCGAGCGCATGTCCACGTTGGTCAGGAAGGAGCCGTAGACCACGGGGGCACCGGCGCGCACGGCTTGGGCCAGGCAGCAGCCGGCCAGGGCCTCGGCATTTTGCACCACCAGGGCGCCGGCCTCGGTGGCCGGGCTCATGGCGCCGGCCATGGTGAAGGGGGCGATCACCAAAGGCTGCCCCAGACGGGCCATCTCCACAATGCCCTCCGACATGGCCACGTCGATCTGCAAGGGCGAGTTGGTGTTGATGGGCGCGGTCAGCACCGGTTTGGTGATCAGGTCCTCGTCGGAAAAGCCCATCATGATCTTGGCCATTTCGATGGCGTCCCGGGCCCGTTCGCGCCCGTTGCTCCAGGCCTTCCAGGTCTTGTCGGTGAGTTTGGCGTGGGCATAGGCCACGTCCAGGTGACGGGTCTCCGCCGGCAGGTCCAGGGGCTCGAAGCCGCCGCCGCCGGCCTGATGAACCGCGTTCAGGCTGTGAATGATGCGCACGAAGTCGCACATCTCGTCGTAGGTGCCCGCGCGCCGGCCCCGATCCAGGTCATTGGCAAAGGGGGGACACATGACCGAGGAGAAGATGATGTGGTTACCGCCGAGGGTGAGGTCGTAGGCCGGATTGCGGGCATGCAGGCGCACTTCGGACGGGGCCTTGGCCACCAGCTCCGCCACCAGGTCCGGGTCCAGGCGCACCATTTGATCGCTGTCGCAGACCTGGGCGCCGGCGGCCTTCAAATGGTCCCGCGCGCCGCCGTCCAGGACGCGGATGCCGATGTCGCGCAAGACCCTTAGCGAGGTTTGGTGAATCTGCTCCAACTGCTCCGGGTCCAGGATCTCCACCGGCGGATGGGGGTTGCGCAGGGGTTGCCAGGGGATTTGATCCAGCTTTTCGTCGCCCTGTTTGCGTTGCCTTGCCCGACCAACCCGCCTTGCCATTACACCGCCCTCCTAGTTTCTCTTCGATTCCAGGGAATCATAGGACCATCCCACTCGGGATTTCACAAGGCCTGGACCAAACACTCGTTGGCAGCGCCGGAGAAGCTCAAACCGCTAATTTACAAGGACCGCTGGCCGTGTTGCGTGCTTGCGGCGCGGGAATCGCTGGTCTATCTTGCCGAATTGACGAGGCTTGCCGGCCTTGATCAGGCGTTTTCCCTTTTGTTTGTGACACATTCGGATTTTCGAGGTTCATTGTCATGTCTGGTCCCATGTTCCAGGGGTCGATCCCGGCCCTGATCACACCCTTCCGCGATGGGCAGGTTGATGAGGCGGCTTTTCAAGCCTTTGTCGACTGGCAGATCAGCGAAGGCAGCGAGGCGGTGGTCTCCTGCGGCACCACCGGCGAATCGCCCACCTTGTCCCATGAGGAGGACATGCGGGTGACCAGCCTCTGTGTGGAGGTGGCCAAAGGACGGGTGCCGGTGATCGCCGGCACGGGCTCCAACAACACGGCCGAGGCGATCCGCCTGACCGAACATGCCAAATCCGCCGGCGCCGACGCGGCCTTGATCGTGACGCCCTACTACAACAAGCCGACCCAACGGGGGCTTTACGCCCACTACAAGGCAATCCACGACGCGGTGGATATTCCCATCATCATCTATAACATTCCCGGCCGCAGCATCGTGGATATGTCGGTGGAGACCATGGCGGCTCTGGCCGAGCTGCCGCGCATCGCCGGCGTCAAGGACGCCACGGCGGATCCCCGCCGGCCCATGCTGACCCTGTTGGAAATCGGACCGGACTTCGTGCAATTGAGCGGCGAGGACGCGACCGTGGTGCCCTTCTTGAGCATGGGCGGGCACGGCTGTATCTCGGTCACCGCCAACGTGGCGCCCAAGCTGTGTTCCCAACTGCAGTACGCCTGGCGGGAAGGGGACGTGAAAACGGTCCATGAGATCAACGGGCGGCTGTTCCCCTTGCACGAGGCGCTGTTCGTGGAATCGAGCCCGGCGCCGGTGAAGTATGCCTTGAGCCTCTTGGGGCATTGCCAAAACGAGCTGCGCCTGCCTTTGGTCACCGTCACGCCGGAAACCCAGCAGCGGGTGCGCGATGCCATGGTCCACGCCGGGCTCATCAACTAGCGGCGACGGATCGGAAACAAAAGTGGCACCGGGTGGCAAAAAGCTGGTGGCCCAGAACCGTCGGGCGCGCCATGACTATTTCATCGAAGACACCATCGAGGCGGGTCTGGTCCTGACCGGCAGCGAGGTGAAATCCCTGCGCCAAGGCAAGGGCTCCATCGCCGAGGCTTACGTGGCGGAAAACGGCGGCGAGCTTTATCTGCAGGGCGCCCACATTCCCGAATACACCGCCGCCAACCGCTTCAACCACGACCCGCGCCGCTTGCGTAAGCTGCTGGTGCATCGACGCGAGCTGGGCCGCTTGTCGGGACAAATTCGGCGCGAGGGCTATACCCTGGTGCCCCTGGAGCTCTATTTCAACAGCCGGGGCATCGCCAAGACCCTATTGGGCCTGGCCCAGGGCAAGCGCAAGGTGGATAAGCGCCAAACCATCAAATCCCGGGATTGGGACCGGCAGCGGGCCCGGCTGATGCGCGACCGAGGCTGACGGGCCCGGGGCTGACGGGCCCGGTCCGGCAGCGGTTACTCGTGAGGCAACTCCGCGCGCACGGCGGCGAACACATCATGAAACATCTGAGTGGTCAGACGGCCCGTGTTGGTGTTGTAGCGGGAGCAGTGGTAGCTGTCGATCAGGGTCAGGTGATCGTCCACCCGGTGGCGGGCGCCGTGGCCGAAGGCAAAGGCGCTCTTTTTGTGGCCCAGGGCCACCAGGACCGCGCCGTGGGAAATGCCGCCCAGGCTCAAGATCACCCGCAGGTTGGGCATGTTGGCCAGTTCGTCTTCCAAGAAGGGGCGGCAGCTATGGATCTCCGCCGTTGTGGGCTTGTTTTCCGGCGGCACGCAGCGGACCGCGTTGGTCACACGACAGTCGCGCAGCTCCAATCCGTCGCCCGGGTGTTTGCCGTAACTGCCGGTGGCGAAGCCGAAGGCTGTCAGGGTCGCATAGAGAAGGTCGCCGGCATAATCGCCGGTAAAGGGCCGCCCGGTTTGGTTGGCGCCCTTCAGGCCCGGTGCCAGGCCCACGATCAAAAGCCTGGCTCGGAGCGACCCGAAAGGGGATACGGGGGCATTGTGGAACTGCGGATAGGCCGTCCGATTATCCTGGCGAAAGGCCTGGAGACGGGGACAAATGGCGCAATCCGGAGGGGGCGTAAGGGCGGGAGAGGGACTTAGGGAGGAGGCACTGGCGGCCGAAGAGGAGGGGTCCACAAATACCTCAATCAAAGGGGCGATTAATGACGCTCGTAGAGGGGTTCGTCTTCGTAGTACTCCTCATCGTCGTCGTCATAGTCCTCATCATCGTCGTCGTCAACGTGGGAGCGGCCATGGTCCCGCGCGGAGGTGTTCTCCGCGGCTTGGCGGGTCACGTGATCCCGCAGACTGGAGAGGTCGACAAAAATGTCGGCCTGCCGGCGCAGCTCGTCGGCGATCATGGCCGGCTGGGAGCGCAGGGTGGAAATCACCGTGACCCGGACGCCGCGGCGCTGAACCGCCTCCACCAAGCGGCGGAAGTCCCCGTCACCGGAGAACAGCACGATGTGCTCCAGATGGGCCGACATCTCCATCACGTCGATGGCCAGCTCGATGTCCATGTTGCCCTTGATCTTCCGCCGCCCCGTGGCGTCGGTGAATTCCTTGGTGGGCTTGGTGACCATGGTGTAGCCGTTGTAGTCGAGCCAATCCACCAGCGGCCGAATGGGCGAATACTCCTGGTCCTCGACCAGGGCGGTATAATAAAAGGCGCGGACCAGATTGCATTGCCCGGCAAAAAAATCCTGCAGCCGCTTGTAATCAATATCAAAACCCAGTGCCCGGGCCGTTGCGTAGAGGTTGGCGCCGTCAATGAACAGGGCCACACGCTCTTGTGGATAGAATTTCATAGATTGCCTCTTTAAATTTCTTTAGTTTTGTATTGAGTTAATTATCGGCGTAGATTGTCTTTTTATGACAGCAGACCAATAGTCGGATCAACATTTTTTAAATATGCAGCAGAGATCTGCCGTTAAAGAAGTAAAACGGATAAAAAATTCGTTAGGATGACCTGATCATGATTTTTATTGCCTTGGGCGCCAACTTGCCGAGCAGGGATCATCATACCCCGCGGGAGACCTTGGAGCGGGCACTGGCCCAACTGGCCGAAGCCGGCATTGCCGTGGTGGCGCGCTCAAGATGGTACCGCAGCGCGCCGGTGCCCATCTCGGACCAGCCTTGGTATGTCAATGGCGTAGCGGCGGGGGCCACCGAGCTGCCGG
>JANQKX010000317.1 GCA_028280915.1 Kiloniellaceae bacterium | reverse complement strand
GACCACTTTGCGGAGGACTTTCGCCGGCTGATCCTCTTGATCCGGACCGGGCTATGCTCCGGCACCACCATGTCTGTTTTGTAAACCATCGTAACCCATCACTGTTGTTTGGGCGGCCCTTTGCCGGCGTCTTTTGCTTTTTTCTTCGCCAGCCTGAAAAACCGCCGTTTTCCAAGTTGTTAGGGCGAGAGCCTTGGCCGAGACCGCGATGGAGCCGACCGGGCTTTACCCGGTCCCTAGTGTGGATAGGTTATGATTAACAAAGGATTAAGCCGGATTTGGCCAAAAAAACGCCTGCCGGCAAGGGAAGGGACCCCTCGGCCGCTCGGAAAACCAGTCCAGTCCAAGCAGCCGAAGGGCAGTTCACTTAAAGGCCTTTCGTTACTTGTTCGATGCCCTTGCGTAGGGTGGACACAACGAAATCCACTTCCTCCTTGGTCATGATCAGAGGCGGCGACAGCACGTTGAGGTGCACCAAGGGCCGCACGATCAGGCCCATGTCGTCGCAAGCATTGGCCACCTGTTTGCCCACGTTCAAGGAGTCGGGAAAGAGCTTCTTGGTCTCTTTGTCGGCGACCATTTCCACGCAGAGCATGAACATGGTCCCGCGCACATCACCGACCACCGGCAGGTCCAACAAGGTCTTGAGCTGGCTTTCAAAGTAGGGGCCCACCTCTCGCACGTGGCCCAGGATGTCCTCGCGCTCCATGATCTCGATGTTCTTCAGGGCGGCGGCGCAGCACACGGGATGGGCGGAATAGGTATAACCGCTGGTATAGACCCGGTCCGGGTTCTCGGCGCTGATCACCTCGTGGATCTCGTCCGAATAGATCATGGCCCCCAGGGGCAGATAGCCCGAACTGATGCCCTTGGCGCTGGTGATAATGTCGGGCTGCAGGTCGAAGACGTCCTTGGAGGCGAACCAATGGCCCAGGCGGCCGAAGGCGGTCACCACCTCGTCGGAGACATAAAGCACGTCATGGCGGCGGCAGATTTCCATGGTGGCCTTGTGATAGCCCTTGGGCGGCACGATGACGCCGCCGGCGCCCATGACCGGTTCGGCGAAAAAGGCCGCCACGTTGTCCGGCCCCACTTCGAGGATTTTGTCTTCCAGTTCCTTTACCAGTTGGGCCAGAAAGTCCGCCTCGCTGAGACCCGGTTCCGCCCGATAGTAGTTGGGGGCGGAGATGTGGTGGATCAGCCCTTGAATGTAGTCGAACTCGGGCACCCGGTCGGCCTTCTTGCCGGCGATGGACATGGCCGCGTAGGTGGAGCCGTGATAGGAGGCCACCCGGGAGATAATCTGCTTTTTCTGATGCTTGCCGCGGCAGTTTTGATAGTACTGGATCAAGCGGAAGGCACTGTCGATGGCCGTCGAGCCGCCGGTGGTGAACATGACGTGGTTGAGCGAGCCGGGCGCCAACTGGGCCACCTTGGTGGCCAACTCCGCCGCCGGGCCGTTGGTGATGTCGGTGAAGGCACTGGCGTAGGCCATCTTGCGCACCTGGTCGGCGATGGCCTCTGCCATCTCTTCCCGGCCCAGGCCGATATTGGTGCACCACAGGCCACCCACGGCGTCAAAATACTTTTTATTGTCGCAGTCGTAGAGATAGCTGCCGTTGCCCCGGTCCAACACCAAGGCCCCATCCTTCTTGAAACTATCCCAGTGGGTCCAGGGGTGAAGGTGGTGCTGACGGTCCATTTCCCACAGCTTTTGGCCATAGTTCGATGTCATGAAGGCGGTCTCCGAAACGTTATGATTGTTGGCTTCAATGAAGCGCCGACCCTACCCAAGCTGTAACGCCTTGCGGTGTCAAGACCCGACCCGATGGCGGGTCAAGGTGTCTTGAAATGGGTGGTGGGAAGTTGCTACCTAACATCCCACCTATGTGGTGAGTGGGGCGGCAACGCTTTTAAGTGTGGGAAGGAAAGACATGTTTGTAGCCATGAATCGTTTTAAGATAATTCGGGGGCAGGAAAAAGCCTTTGAAAAAGTATGGATCGAGCGGGACCGCCATCTCGACGGCGTGCCCGGATTTGTCGAGTTTCATCTCCTGCGCGGTCCCGAGACGGAGGAACATACCCTCTATGCCTCTCATACCATCTGGCATTCCCGGGGGGATTTTGAGAACTGGACCAAGTCGGAAGCCTTCCGCAAGGCGCACGCTAAAGCGGGCGACAACAAGCCGCTTTATCTGGGCCATCCCGTCTTTGAGGGCTTTGAGGCGGTCGACGAAGCATGACGCCGGGTATGGCGCCCGCCTGTTGCGCGCGACATTCCGCCTTCGCCGTCAACCGTGCAAAG
>JANQKX010000311.1 GCA_028280915.1 Kiloniellaceae bacterium | reverse complement strand
CTTCCAGTCGGCCCGCGTCCGCCGCCCGGGCCAAAGGCTGGACCACCGCGTGGCGCCGGGCCTGGCCGTCATAGATCTCACCGACCGCGTCGCGCCACCACTGCAGACGGATCTCGCCGATCATGGGTTCGGTGATGACCTCGGCGGTTTTCGCCACCTCCAAATTGAAGGCATAAAGGGCCCAGAGGTGGGGACGCAGGGGCGCCGGGGCAAAGAGGCTGGTGAGATAACGGTCGCTGTCGAAACGGCGCACTTGATCGGCGCAATAGCCG
The DNA here is from genome assembly GCA_028280915.1 of Kiloniellaceae bacterium. Classification (GTDB taxonomy): domain Bacteria; phylum Pseudomonadota; class Alphaproteobacteria; order Kiloniellales; family Kiloniellaceae; genus JANQKX01. The sequence goes on along the minus strand of JANQKX010000311.1, from coordinate 2,496 downwards.
TGATCTTCATCCTGTTCGTCGGTCACGGTGCGTGTCATTCCGCGGCGCGGTCAATCAATGGCGATGAGGGCGGCGGCAACGGAGCGCCCTTCCATCATAAGGACGTTGAAGGTCCGGCAGGCCGCGCCCGTATCCATGGGCTCGATCACCGGTCCCTGGGCCCGCACCGCCGCGCGCAAATCGGCGGTCATGAGCCCCAGGCTGGGGCCGCAGCCGAGCAGCAGGATTTCCGCCGAAAAGTCTTGTAAGAACAGTTCCTGAAAGCTTTCGAACGTCAGGTCGGCCAGATCCAACACCGGCCAGGATAAGGTGATCTCCGGCAAAACCAGTACCGAGCCACGATAGGACGTCCCGCTGACCCGAAAGCCGCCCCCGCCATAGGCCTCGATAACCTGTTGGCCCGGGACGAATTTGGGCGAGGTCAGATCCATGGCGGCCTTCTTTTAGCTGGCCTCCGGCGCCGGCGTACCGGGCGCGCTCTCTTCGTCTTCCTCATCCTGGGTGCTGCCCCGGCGCAGCTTCATGAGCGACAGCAAGGGCACGGCCAAGCCGATCGAGGAATAGGTCCCGATCAGCACACCCCAAATCAAGCCCAAGGTCAGGCCGCGGATGTTTTCCCCGCCGAAGAACAACAGGGCAAAGAGGGCCAGCAAGGTGGTGACCGAGGTCAGGATGGTCCGCGACAGGGTGCGGTTGATGGCTTGGTCCAGAACATCGTCTACGGGCAAACGCTTATAGCGGCGCAGGGTTTCCCGCACCCGGTCGAAGATAACCACCGTGTCGTTGATGGAGTAACCCGCGATGGTCAGCACCGCCGCCAGGGTGGACAGGTTGAATTCAATCTGGGTAACCGCGAAAAAGCCGGCGGTCGCGATCACGTCGTGGGCCAAGGCCGCCAAAGCCGCCAAACTGAACTGCCATTCGAAGCGGAACCAGATGTAAATGGTGATGCCCAAAAGGGCGAGAATGGTGGCCAGGAGGCCTGCTTGTTTCAATTCCTCGCCCACGGTGGGACCGACAATCTCGGTCCGGCGATATTCCTTGACGGTATCGCCCAAGGCTTCCTTCAGGGGCGCCAGCGCGGCGCTCAGATCCGCGTCGGATTCCCCCTGGCTTTCCACATTGATCAGAATATCCCTGGGATTGCCGAACTCCTGCAGGGTGATTTCACCCATGTCCAGGCCGGCCAGGCGCCCGCGCAGATCGCTGATGGTATGGGGCTCGTTGACTTCCACCTCGACCAGGATACCGCCGCGGAAGTCCACGCCGAAGTTCAGCCCGATGGTGGCAAAAAGCGCCAGTGACCCCACCACGATCGCCGCCGAGAGGACAAAAAACATGTTCCGCAGGCGCAGAAACTTAATTTTCGGGTCGACCGGCAGGATTTTGATCAAAGCCATCTATGGGTTCCTATTCACCGATTCCGACCGGACTATATGGCCAAGGCCTGAGGCCGCCGGCGACGCAGCCACTGCACCACCAGCAAACGGGTCAGCATGATGGCGCTGAACATGGAAGTGACGATACCGATCGCCAGGGTGACCGCGAAGCCCTTGATGGGGCCGGAGCCGAACTGGAACAGCAAAACAGCGGCGATCAAGGTGGTCACGTTGGAGTCGATGATGGTGGTCATGGCGCGCCGATAGCCCGCGTCGATCGCCGTCACCGGCCCCCGTTTGTTGATGTGGATCTCTTCGCGGATACGCTCGAATATGAGCACGTTGGCGTCCACCGCCATGCCGATGGTCAGCACGATCCCGGCGATACCCGGCAGGGTCAAGGTCGCTTGCAGGCCCGACAGCACCGCCGTGATGAGGATCAGATTGACCACCAAGGCGACATCCGCCATGGCGCCGAACAAGCCGTAGGACAGGGCCATGAAGCCGATGACAAAAATCAGGCCCAAAATCGCGGCGATCTTACCCGCTTGAATGGAGTCCGCGCCCAGGCCCGGCCCCACGGAGCGCTCCTCCAAGTATTCCAGATCGGCGGGCAAGGCGCCGGCACGCAGCAAGAGCGCGAGGTCCTGAGCCGATTCCAGGGTGAAGTTACCGCTGATAACACCCGAGCCGCCCAAAATGGGCTCGCGGATCACCGGCGCCGAAATCACGTTGTCGTCCAGCACGATGGCGAACAGGCGGCCCACGTTGTCGCTGGTGGCATCGCCGAAGCGCTTGGAGCCCACGGTGTCGAAGGTGAAGCTCACCACCGGCTGACCGTCCTGGAAGGTGGCCTGGGCATCGGTCAGGGATTCCCCCTTCACGATCACCCGCTTTTTGATCACGTAAGGCTGACCGCCCTCTTCCTGGGAGTAAAGCAGCCGCGACCCGGCCGGAACCCGCCCCGAAGCGCTGGCGTTTTCGTCCACAAAGTGAAAGGAAAGGGCCGCCGTTTCGGTCAAAAGCTCCTTGATGCGGTCCGGATCGTCCACGCCGGGCAACTGGACCAGGATGCGGTCATCCCCGTGGCGCTGAATGGTCGGCTCGCGCGTACCCG
>JANQKX010000271.1 GCA_028280915.1 Kiloniellaceae bacterium | reverse complement strand
TTGCCGAGGGGGCCTCTCCGGTCTCGCGGGCGGCTCCTGCCGTGGGGCCCCATCGGAAGCGGGCATGGCTGCTTGACCGGGACGGGGCCCTCGGCGCTGTCGCGGGCCGGACGGCGGCCGCTCGCCGCGCCGCGCCCCTTGGCGCGCAGCGTCACCCTGCGGCGCCGTGGGTCCCGCCGGACCCCCTTGCGGATCGTCCGATGGCGCTTGTTGTTTGGACGCACGCCGGACCAGCGGCCGGTATCTGGAAGATTGAGGCTCTTGATCCGGTTCCGGCTCGGGCCGGATGGGGCGCTCTCGCCTCATGGGGCCGAGGGCCCGCCGGGATTTGATCCGGGCCGGGCCCGCTTATTGATCCCGGTAACGATAGCCGACCCCGTAGAGCGTTTCGATCTGGGCAAAGCTGTCATCGGTGTCTTTGAACTTCTTGCGAAGCCGCTTGATATGACTATCGATGGTGCGATCATCCACATAAATCGATTCGCCGTAGGCTGCGTCCATGAGCTGATCCCGGTTTTTGACGTGACCGGGTCGTGTGGCCAGTGCCTTGAGTATGAGGAACTCGGTTACTGTAAGGTTAACGGGCATGCCTTTCCAGGTGCAAAGATGGCGCGCCGGGTCCAGCACCAGGTCGCCGCGGGAGATGGGCGCCTCCGCGGTCTCGGTCGCCGCATCGGTCATTTCCCGGCGCAAGATGGTGCGGATCCGCTCGATCAGCAGGCGTTGGGAGAAGGGCTTGGTGATGTAATCATCCGCCCCCATGCGCAGCCCCAGAAGTTCGTCGATCTCATCATCCTTCGAGGTCAGGAAGATGACCGGCAGATTGGAGCCCTTGCGCAGATGGCCCAGGAGCTCCATGCCGTCCATCCGCGGCATCTTGATATCTAGAATCGCCATGTCGACCGGGCTGGCGGAGATACCCCTGAGGGCCTCCGATCCGTCGTTGTAGGTCCGCACCCGAAAGCCTTCCGCCTCCAAGGCAATGGAAACCGAGGTCAGGATGTTACGATCGTCATCCACCAAGGCGATAGTCGGTTGCATGTTCACGGTCCTCCAATCAGCGCACGGCCGAGCCTGATTCTTAGTGACTCTGCCCCAAAATCAATGCCGAAGTCTTTGCCCCGAAAGTCTTGGCCGCCAAAAAGCCAAATGCCCAAACGGGCTTTGCCCAGGCACACCCCGACCGCGAGACTATCGACAAGAACTATGGCGCCAATGGGGCATTTCCCAGGCGCAACGCGGGCCATAGGGGTAAAACTTTTATATACGACTGTTAAAATTTTGCCAAAATCCCGACAATTCAACCGCCCGACCTCATTAAGAGCCGTGCAAAGCCACAAAATGGCTGGATCATCGCGGCCCTTAGGGGGCAAAATCCCTGCTCAAACCGCCTGTTCGTGGTATTTGTGTCCATATGACCTCCCTTCCCAGCCAATCAACGCAAACTTTCGGATTTCTGGTGGTGCCGAAGTTCGCCATGCTCGCCTTTACCGCCGCGATCGAGCCCCTGCGCGCGGCCAATCTTTTCGCCAGCACGGAACTTTATTCCTGGAAAGTGATCAGCCAGGACGGCGGGCCGGTGGTCAGTTCCAATGGGACGGCGGTGACGGCCCATGACTCCATCGCCGAGGCGGACAAGCTGGACAATGTGGTGGTGTGCAGCGGCCTGGACGCCCATCTCATCGAGGATCAACGCATATTTGGCTGGCTGCGGCGCTTGGA
>JANQKX010000262.1 GCA_028280915.1 Kiloniellaceae bacterium | reverse complement strand
AGAAAACCGGCAAGCCGCTCTCGACGGCCAGATGGGAACAAGGCACCTCATGGGTTTCCGGGCCCGTAGCCTTCGTAGCGGATTTCCTCGTAGTTGGTGTCGTCATCGCCGCCGGCCGCCTTGTTGATGGCGCGCTCGATATTGTCCTTGGGCATATTGGCGGCCCGCGCCGCCTGCACCGCGCCGCGCAGGCGCGGGTTTTTATCCACCTCCGGCAAACCCGATTTGGCCGCGACCAGTATTTCACGGGTCAGCCGGGCAAATTCCTTGGCGCGCTTTTTATCCTGCGCGCCCTTGCGGTGCATGATGTTCTTAAATTGGGAATGGCCCGCCATGCTTAAATCGTCCTGTTTTTCCTATATGCTGTGTGAGTGCTGCGCCACATATACCACATCTATGATACGTTTGGACTTGCTAAACAAGGGGGGCTTCCTAGCCGAACGCTGGGTCGCACGAAAGAGTTAGCCGGGCATTATGGCGATATTGCGGCGCATTTGAGGTAACCCATTGACCTAAAAGGCGAAGTCTGTCTCACCCCTAACAGCCATTGAGGTTTACCAGCCATTAACAGCTTTTGAGCCATTATCAAAGGCCTCTAATGCTTTTTTCGGCCGGACCCATGCCTTTGCCCGACAGTCTTATTGATCTTGCCCTGCGGCCGGAAGACGCCGACGAACAGCTCGTTCTATCCCGCCGTTTAAAAGAGGCGGCGGAGTTGGTTCAAGTCTTTTCCCACGAAACCAGCGCCGCGGCCTTGGAAACCGTTCTGATGGCGGCCGGCGGACCGGCCCCCAAGGGCAGCACGGTGGCCAACAACGTGGCGACCGAGATTCTTCAGCAGACCGAAATGCTCGATCAAGAAGTGTCTCGGTTCATGGAAACCCACACCCTAGCCCAGGGCCAGGGTTGATCCCAACTCCCTTCCGTAAAGACCTAAACCCAGTCTGGGTCAGACCGACGGCATGAGTTGCCGGAGGCGCCCGCCCACTTGAAGGGGCTCGACCCGCGTGGCCAAACCGGTGGCGTCATCGGTTTCCACGAAGAGACCGCAGAGGGTGGCCGGGCCGCTGGCCGGGCTGAGCCGTTCCCCCCGCACCTTGCGCACAAAACGATCCACCGATCCGGATTTTTCCATGCCGATCACCGAATCGTAGTCGCCGCACATGCCCGCGTCGCATTGAAAGCCGCTGCCCCCCGGCAGGATGGTGGCATCGGCGGTGGGCACGTGGGTGTGGCTGCCGACGCAAAAGGACACCCGGCCGTCCACAAAATGCCCCATGGCCATGGTTTCCGAAGTGGTCTCGGCGTGGAAGTCCAAAACAATGGCTGCCACGTTGCGCCCCAAGGCATGGCGGGCCAAGACCCCTTGCACGGCGGCGAAAGGATCATCCAGGTCCGGAGCCATGAACAGTTGCCCCATGACGTTCAGAACCAAAACCTTGCGCCCCCGGCCCGCGTCATAGAGCTGGGCGCCCCGGCCCGGCGTGCCCGTGGGATAGTTCAGAGGCCGCAAAAGGCGCGGCTCCCCATCGATAAAACTAAGAGCCTCGCGCTGATCCCAGCTGTGATTGCCGCCGGTGATGACGTCGGCACCCGCCTCGAAGAGGGATTCGCTAATGGCCTTCGTGATGCCGAAGCCGCCGGCCGCGTTCTCCCCGTTGACGATGGCAAAATCGATCTTCAGCTCCCGGCGCAATGCCGGCAAGCGGCCGCACACGGCCTCCCGGCCGGCCCGTCCCACCACGTCTCCCAAGAACAACAACCGCACGCGTCCTGCCCTTTCCGGCCGCTAAAGCCGCCTTTTTTTTACGAACTTTGCTTATATAGCCTCGGCGGCCTAGATTTGGCGAGCGCCCTTCTCGGTGACCATCCAATCCAGCGGCTGATCGGTGGCCTCTCGCGGCACACGATCCATCTCCTGCCCCGCGTAGGCAATTCCCACCGCCAGAACGGCGCCATTGACGCGCAGCCCCGCCAGGGTGCGATCATAAAATCCGCCGCCATAACCCAACCGATAGCCGAAACGGTCAAAGGCCAAGAGGGGTACCATCAACACCCCCGGGCTCAGCTCTTCTTTGTCCGGGCTCGGCTCCAAGGTGCCGAAACCCGCCGGGCACAGCAGATCACCCGGCTGCCAAGCCCGAAAGATCAAGGGCTGGCCGCTGCCTTTCATGACCGGCAGTACCACCTGGTGCCCGGCATGGTGCAGTGCCTCCAGCAATGGCCGGGTGTCCAATTCCCCCGGCAGGGGCCAAAACCCGGACACCACGCTGCCGCCGGGCATGGGAACCCGGGTCAGCACGTGATCGGCGATGGCCGGGCCCCCGTTGGGCGTCCGAGCCGCGGCCTCGGTGCGCTGCGCCTTGGCCCTCTGCCGCATCTGCTTTTTTTGCGCCGTCAGATCAACCGGGGCCGGCTGGCCCTGGGCGGCCGTCTCATCCTGGCTCGGAGCGGTCATGAAAAACCCCACATTTGTGAAAATACCTTTTCGGGCTGGAACTACCTTTCAGGGCCTGAAATCCACGCCATTGCGATACTGGATAAAAATCGACCACCAACAATGTTGGTGGTGCCGCGCGGGCCGTTCCCCTTATGAGACCCTCTGTGGCCTGCCAAGCAGGTGGGCGCCATGTAACGAAGCCAGGACTCCGTCAGGGACAGCTCCCTAGAGGTTCGGTATTGGCCCCAGGGATCGGAAGGGCTGACGCACCCCGCAGCACCACCCATGGAAACTGTTCTTGAAGAATTAGGACGCGACCATGCGATCCGCAATGGTTTGAATGCGCGCGGCGCAGGCTTCCAACAATTCGGCCGCGTCATCGGCCACGTCATCAGCCACCTGGGCTTCCCCACCGCTGGCCCCGTCGACCTGGGCGAGGGCACTGGCCATTTCCTTTTCCTTGGCGGCCAGTTTCAGCTTTGCCTCGAGCAATTCGTCGCAAAGGATCAGGCTGGCCATCACCAAAAGCCGGCCTTCGCCCACCTGTCCCACGCTCGCGGTCAGTTCAGCGACTTTTTCGTCCACATAAGCGCCGAGCTGGCTCAGGCGATTTTCCTGCCCGTCGTCGCAAGTGATCTCATAGTCCCGGTTGTTGATCGTCAATGAAAGCTGCGCCACCGTGCTGTCCCGCCTTGCTAGTGTCCCACCAAAAATTCGACTCGATCGGTACTTGAAGCCGCCAACTACTGACCGAGAGCCTGTTTAATGCGCACCACGGCCTGATCCAATCGGGTCGAGACCGCCGTCGCCACCGACTGCAAGTTTTCATTTTCCTGCAACGCCGAATCCAACGCCTGACGAATCTCCTGGTTTTCAGCGCCGGGCCCTTCTGATTCTTGCGAGCGTTCCATTGATTCAACGGCCTGCTCTAAGGAATTGAGTGCAACCTGCATTTTGTCCGCAGCTTCATCAAGACGTCCCATCTACCCCATTCGCTTTCTCGCCGGCCCTCTTTCACCGGCGTCTTGGTTGGCATTTCAAGCTCATTTCCGGCCTGATTTACACCGAAACGTTAACCCCGCGCAGAATAAGCGCGGCGATACAGCTTGGTCAACGCCAGACATGGCTGATGGCCCACGACTTTGCCACCAATTGCGAATTATTCGCAAAAAAAATGGCTCCCAAGGTTCAACATTCGTTGAGAAACCTGCGCGGCAATTAAAAGGTAAAAATTAACGCCCCTCATAAGACACTTATAACTGACATCATCATTGACCTGGCCTTGCCGGAACGGCATGTTGCGCCCGACTTTGGAACGCAGAACCTGATCCGACGCAATAAGGTCGA
>JANQKX010000243.1 GCA_028280915.1 Kiloniellaceae bacterium | reverse complement strand
TGGGGACGACTTGGCCGCCGCCGCGTTGGCCGCCGTGGATAACCCTGCGGCCGCCGGCCGTGTTTTTAATCTGGCGGGCGGGGAAACCATCACCTACCGGGAGATGGCGGCGCGCAGCATCGAGGTCGCGGGCCAGCAGCCCCGCCTTCTCGCCTTGTCGCCAGGGCTGTTGGCCATGGGCCTGCGCCTAGCCGCAAGCCTGGGCCGCAGCCCCTATTCGCCCCAAGTGGTCGGGCGCATGAACACGGATTTGGTCTTCGACGACAGCGCCGCCCGCACGGCGCTGCACTATCAGCCACGGCCCTTCGCGCCGGAGATTGTGAGCTGAATGCGTGTCCCATGTCAGTTTAGCAGCTGATAGTTCAATTAATTGGTTCGCTTTTTCCGACGCCACCTAGATCCCTATTGAGGCCGCAACGGACTTGGTAAGTTTGGCTGGGCAAGTTCGAGGCCCGAACTGGCTAATGGTTCTTGAGTCGAAGGAAAACCCAAGTTTCAATTTAACTGATCTGGTTCCGAACCAGTTCGCCAAATTCGGCGACCAGCCTTTTGTAAAGCGGTCTTTTGAGCGGAAACACCAGGTCGGGCAATGTCTCTAATTCAGTCCAGCGCCAGGTGTGGAATTCGGGTACCGAGGTGTTGAGATCGATATCCTTATCGTGCCCCAGGAATCGCATCAGAAACCACTTTTGCCGAATGCCACGACAGCGACCCTTGGCAACATTTTGGATCAACTCGGGCGTATAGTCGTAGTGCAGCCAATCCTGGCTCTCCGCCAAGACCTCTACGTTAGCTGTGCCGATCTCTTCATTCAGTTCCCGCAATGCGGCTTGCAGAGGCGTTTCGCCCTTCTCGATACCGCCTTGCGGCATTTGCCAAGTGTCGACAGAGCTATCCAGGCGTTGAGCAACCAGGACCTCCCTGTTTTGATTGAGCACCATCATGCCGACGCCCGGCCGATAGGGTAAGGAAGTGATGTCTAATTCAGTCGTGGTCATGTTAGGCATGAGACATCAGTCCAGCCTAGATTTGCAAGTTCCCGAAAACCGTTAAGCCGCCATGCGGTCGGCGTTGTCCAGGAACCATTGCCAGACCGGGACCAGGCCGTCTTGCAGGCGGGTCTGGGGGTCGTAGCCCAGTTCCTGGCGGGCCTTTTCGATGTTGCAATAGGTGTGCAGGATTTCCCCGGCGCGGAAATCTTCGTAGTTGACTTCCACATCATGGGTCCGGCCCACCACGGCGCGGATGGCGTCGATGAGCTGATTGACGCTGGTGGGAATGCCCGTTCCGAGCTGGAACACCCCGCTCACGTCCTGTTCGATGCCCAGGCGAATGCCGCCGCAAAGGTCGTCCACATAGACATAGTCGCGCTGTTGGGACCCGTCGCCATAAACGGTCAGGGGCTGGCCCTTGAGGACCCGCTTCAAGAAGGCGGCGACCACGCTGCCCTTGTGAAAGGAGCGGGGGCCGTAGACGTTGGAAAAGCGCAAGGAGACCGCCTTCATGCCATAGGCACCGGCGAAGGCGCTGCAGTAGCCCTCCACTGACAGCTTGGCGGCCCCATAGGGCGCGATGGGGTGGGGCACCATGCCTTCGTGCACGGGCGGGTCCACTTCACCCAGAATGGCCCCGCCGGTGGAGGCATTGACGATGCGGTTGACGCCGGCGGCGCGCATTTCCATGAGCAGATTGAAGCTGCCCACCACGTTGACATTAAAATTGTACTCGGGGTTTTCGATGGAATCCATCACCCGGGTGTCGGCGGCCAGATGGACCACCGCGTCCATGCCCTGGACGGCGTGCCGCACGGTCTCCCGATCGCGCAGGTCGCCATGGATGAACTCGATATCGCAATCCCCCAAAAAGGCCCGCTTGCCCAGGGATTCGTTATCCAGCACCCGGATGCGGTAAGCCCCGCTCTCCAGCAAAAGAGGGATGAGGTTGGAGCCGATAAAACCGCAGCCCCCGGTCACCAGGAGGTTCTTCATTGGATGTACTGTGCCCTTGTGTTTAAAGGACCGAGCAATGCCCGGCGGACGCGGTTAGCCGTTCTGGTCCGCTTCCCGGGTTTCGTTCCAGTAGGACACGCAAGGGATCTTGGTGCGGTCGCAGCGGTGTGCGTACTTCTTGGCGATGTCGCGGGCTTCTTCCAAGAGACCCTCTTCCAGGGTGATGGGATTGAGCCCCAGACCGATCAGGCCGCGGTTCTCCACGAAGAGATCGTTGGCGTCGGCTTCGTTGCGGGGGTTGGGCACGTTCTTGACCTCGGCGTCCATTTTCCGCGCCACCAGATCGGCCAGCTCGCTGACCCGGTGGGTCTCGGTCATTTGGTTGAGGATACGCACCCGCTCGCCGTTCTGCACCATGTTGGTGATGGCCAGTTCGATGCAGCGCACGGTATCTTGAATGTGGATGAAGGCCCGGGTCTGGCCGCCGCTGCCGTGCACGGTCAAGGGGTAACCCACCGCGGCCTGCATGAGGAAACGGTTTAGCACGGTGCCGTAGTCGCCGTCATAGTCAAAGCGGTTGATCAGCTTTTCGTCCAGCTTGGTCTCAGGGGTCTGGGTGCCCCAAACGATGCCCTGGTGCAGGTCGGTGATGCGCAGGCCGTCGTTCTTGTTATAGAACGCAAACAGCAGCTGATCCTGGGTCTTGGTCATGTGATAAATGCTGCCCGGATTGGCCGGGTAGAGGATTTCGGTCTCGATCAGGCGGCCGTCGTCGGTCTCCACCTTGATGGGCAGATAACCCTCCGGGATTTTCATGCCGGCGGTGCCATAGCCGTAAACGCCCATGGTGCCCAGGTGCACCAGGTGGATGTCCTGCTTGCTCTCCACCATGGCGGCCAGGACATTGTTGGTGGCGTTCAGGTTGTTATTGACCGTGTAGCGCTTGTGATAAGACGACTTCATGGAATAGGGGGCGGCCCGCTGCTCGGCGAAGTGCACGATGGCATCGGGCTCTTCTTCCTTCAACAGGTCGAGGAAGCGCACATAGTTTTCCGCCAGATCGAAGTTTTCGAAGCGGATTTCCTTGCCGGTCTTTTCCTTCCAGGTGGCCAGGCGGACGCCCATGGGCGCGATCGGCGTGAGGGACTCAACTTCCAGTTCGATATCGATTTTCCGGCGGGAGAGATTATCAACGATAATGATATCGTGACCTTGATTGGAAAGATGCAACGCGGTCGGCCAACCGCAAAAACCGTCACCGCCGAGAATTACGACTTTCATGTCTGTCTTACCCCTGATGTGCGTGTGGCGCCGCCCCTAGGCAGCGACCACTCTGTGAGCGCTTGACGCAATACTTCGAGAAAACCTCTGTCTCAATGCCGCTGCTATATAGCACGGGACCGTGGTCCTTCAAGGACGGATTGCTCAAGCAAACACTTATTTTAAGACTTTAAATGCCCGCAAGGCAACTCGGATGGGAAAGCCGGGAGGGTTGATTTATCATAACCATGACCGGGTTATGCTCAGCAGGCGGTTGAGGGCGCAGGAAAATGTGCCGGTCCATTTTTGCAACCGGTCCTTTTATTTTTTCGTGAAGAAGGAACGGGCGGCCCGCAACAGGAAGCGGCCGAATATCATCGATTTCAACAGCCACATCCAAGGCGCCGGAGTCGTGGCCGCGAAATGGGTGTCGAAATAGCGGATAAAGCCCTTGGCCTTGTGCCATTCCACGGTCGGTCCAGGGGCGTCGCTGGTCGCGCCCGAGTGCTCAAGGACCACCTGGGGCAGGTGGTAGACCGTGCCGCCGGCACGGCGAAAGCGGTGGCATAGGTCTATGTCCTCCACATGAAGGAAATAACCTTCGTCCCAGCCTCCGATGGCCCAAAAATCCTCTTGGTGCACAAAGATGCAGGCGCCGCTGATCACCGGCACGGGGATGGCGTTTTGACCGGTCGGTTGCGCCTCGTGCCAATTGAAGCGGTGTTTGGCGAAACGGGCGGGCCAGATCCGGTCCAGGCGCAAGCCCTCGACCACCGCCGAGGCGGGGGTGAGTTCGCCGCGGCGCGATCCCCGCTGCTCGCTGCCGTCGGGGTTGATGAGGCGCCCGCCGGCCAGCCAGGGCCGGGGCAGGGTCCGGGTGTCGGCCAGCAAGCGGGCCAGGCCGCCGGGCGGCAACAAGCAATCAGGGTTCAAAAACAGGAGAAAATCGCTGCCGGCCGTGCGGGCGCCCAGATTGCAGCCCGCCGCGAAGCCCAGGTTGCCGTGCCCGCTCAGCACGCGCAGGCGCGGTTCTTTTTTCGTTCGTTCGGCCAGCTTGGCCAAGACGGGCGGGGGGTTGCCGTTGTCCACCAGGATCAGCTCGGCCAGTTCCGGCGCTTGCAGCAGGGCGTCCAGGGCCTGGTCCAGGATCGCGCCGGTATGATAGCTAACCACGATCGCGCTTACCGAGGAGATGGCGTCTGTGGGAGAGGGAGTTACGTCGTTGGACATGGGGCGTTGGTGAGCCGGCTCACGGGCCGGGCAGGGGCCGGATGTGCGCATCCCGGCGCAGGAGCAACAGGGGCGACCAGGTGAGGGCGCGGGCAATGTGGCTTTCCGGCACTTGGCGCCGGTTTTGTATCTCCCGCCGCGCGACGACGACGGCCTTGAGGCCCCACAGGCCGTCGACGAGCCCTTTGAAGGTGGGACGAAAGGTGCCGATAAAGGCGGAACGGAGCAGGGCGCCGCCCTGCATCAGCACATGGGCTGGCAAAAGCGCCCAGAAAAGGTAGCCGGGCATGTTCTTCACGAACATCCACAACCGGTTGCGCATGCCGTGGTAAACGGAAAAATCGCTGTAGCGCCCGGTGATGGCGGAGCCCACGTGCACCACCTTGGCGGCCGGAACCTGCACGCAAAGCTGACCGTAAAGCCGCAGGCGGAAAGCCAGATCGATGTCCTCGCAATAACAGAAAAAGGATTCGTCAAAGCCGCCGGCGGCGACAAAGGCATCACGGCGGTAGAGGGCCGCCGCCGCGCAAGGGGCGAAGGTCTCGCCTTCGATCAGGGGCCCGGCGGGCCTCCGTCCCTTCAGGCCCCGCCAGACCGCCCCGATGGCGTGGTAGTTGTCCCCGTAGCCGTCCAGGATCTGCTCGTCCCCCGGCTCGATCTGCTGACAGCCGAACATGGCCACATGGGGGTGGCGCCGGGTCGCGGCCATGAGTTCGGCCAGCCAGTCCGGGTCGGGATAGGTATCCGGGTTCAGGGTGGCGATCCAAGGGGCGTTTGATTTGGCAATGGCCAGGTTGTTGCCGGCAGCAAAGCCCAGATTGGCGCCGGGGTGCAAAATCTGGAAACGAGCGGGCAATGGCGGTAGGCGGCTGATGGAGTCGTCGCTGGAGGCGTTGTCCACGATCAGCACCTCGAAATCATCGAAACTCTGCTTGCCGAGAGCGGCGACGCAGCCGGCCAGGAAGGGGCCGCTGTTGTAGTTGATGATGACGATACTGACTTGAGGCATGCCAAGGGGTTAAGACGCGCTGTTGAATCCGTTTTGCTGTTTGGGTTTTATCAAAGAAGTATCCGGGGCAGGCAAGTGCTTTTGCGCTTCCAGACCGAGCCCGAACCGGTGGCAAGCGCGCCCGCGCCGGCTTGTCCGGTCTACGCCAAGCTGATATACGGAGCGACGAGACAAACAAGGGATTTGGCCAGCGGCGCCAAAGGAACCTGACCCCATTGAGATTTCCCCCAGCGGGTTGCTTTTACACAAGGATTTGGCGCCTCTATGAAAATGGAACATGGCAGCCCGCAGGCCCTTCACACGGCCCCTGTTCATAGTTTGACCAAAGACAGTACAAGTGACGGCCCGGTGTCGGACACGGAAAACGCCGCCAAGGTGGCGCGGGTTTGTTTCGTGCTGCCGGAAATCCAACCAAGCTCGGGTCGAAACCTGCTGCCGTTTTACGGACAATTGTTTCGGCGGCTTTCCGAGACGGGACACCAAATCAGCGTTTTGAACCTGAGGGCAGACGGCGGGAAGGGACCGGGGGATGAGGCTGGCCTTAGAGACGCTTTTTCCGACTTTGCCGCCATAACGCCGCTGCCCGAACCGGTCGTGCCCGGTCCGAAAGGGCATCATCACATGAGCCAGGCCTATAAGACCTATGAATGGGTCAAGGGGCAGGACTTTGACGTGGTCTATTTTGGCGTGGCGGGGGGAGCCGGATTTTATTGCACGCTGGCGCGCCATTTGGGGGTGGCCTTCACGGATACGGTTCTTTGCGCCCTGGTCGACCACCCGACCCTGTGGGGCTATCAAGGCGAACAGCGCATTCCCGAATCCCGCGATGAGCTGATGTGCGCCTACCTGGAGCAAAAATCCGCCGAATGGGCCGACCATGTGGTTTATCCCGGTGACTATTTGAAGACGTGGATGGCCGGGGAGTTGTGGGCACTGCCCGAGGAACGAATGTTTTGCTTGCCGCCGCTCCACGCGCCGTCACGCACAAGCGGCGCGGCGGAGGCCAAGACGCCCGCCAATACGCCTCCCAAGGCTCTGGCCTTTTGCGGCCCCTTCGATTTCCGCCATGGCTTGCAGCTTTTTTGCAACGTGATGAGCCGCTTAGCCAAGGATCTTCCCACGGACTTCAAGATCTATTTCGCCGGTGAGAACGTGAAGGACGAAGGTTATGGAGGGACCGAGTTCATCGGCATCCGGGCGGTGGAGTGGCCGTGTCCTTTTGAGATCGTGACCCGCAAGGATGACGACGAAACGGCCAGGTTTTTGAAGGATGCCGGGGCCTTGGTCCTGCTTGTTTCTGCGGCGGATCATCCGGTGCCCATGATCGAGGCGCTGTTGGCGCATCAGGTTCCCTTCCTCGCCAGCGGGGAATTCGGCTGGCAGAGCGTCTTTGGGCCGGATCAAGCCGCCCATATTTCTTTGCCCGGCAAGCCCCATGAGATCGCCGAGCGGGTGAGAGCGGCTTTGAGCGCGGGAGTGGCCCCCGCC
>JANQKX010000242.1 GCA_028280915.1 Kiloniellaceae bacterium | reverse complement strand
CGTCCATGGCGGCATGCAGGCGGCGCTTCAAGTCTTCCCGCTCGGGCGCGGATTCCTGCACGAAGTCAGCGTCTTGCAGGGCCTTGGCGAGATCGGGCTCGAAGGTCAGGCGGCTTTGGTCGGCGGTGCTGTGCAGGCCCAATTTGGCCAAGGCGGGCCAGGCGTTGGCGACGGCCGCGCGCAGGCGCTCCTCGGCGCCGGGGGCCGGGTCGGTCGCCACCACGTCCAGGCCTCGGGCCAGGCAGCGGGCGGCCCAGCCCGCGCCGATCACGCCGGTGCCGACGATGCCGACCTTTTTGATATCCCTGCGGAACGAGGTGCCGTCTGCCATGTCGTTTCATCCCTTGAGTGAGCCGGGAATCATCCCAGCGATGGTCGTTTGTCCGTGTTTTTGAGGATCATAGTCGCGGCCCACACACTAGGGGAAGCGCCATTGGACACTTGCCCTGGTTTTCCAATTCATTATCCAAAAGCGACTTGATCCCAGAGCGACTTGGAATTGACTTTACACCCCAGCGGGCCTCAGGGTCATTCCGCTTATCCGGAGGGTTGAACCCGGGGCGGCATCCGGGTGCTTGCATCTAAGTGATTCGCAAGGCACCTTCGCCCGGGTGCGGGTTCATGTAGACCGGAGCCGGGGCGAAAAGGTGCCGGCCGCAATGGAGTGGGTGTTCGTTGGTATGGCTGCGATTGTTGCCGTTGCAAACCTGAAAGGCGGGGTGGGCAAGTCGACCATTGCCGTCAATTTGGCCTGTGCCTTGAACGTGGCGGGGGACGACGCCTTGGTCGTCGACGCGGATACCCAGGGCACCAGCACTTTTTGGAAAAATCAGGGCCGCCTGCCCGTGCGGGTCCGGGCCATGCCCTTGGAGGACCGGGCCGGCCGGGAAAGCTGGCTGTCCCGCCTGCTGCCCCGGGGCGACGAGGAAGACCAGAGCCGTGTGCGTCAGTGGAAAAAGGACTTAAAGTCGGCCGATGCCAGCTTCGTGGTGGTCGACTGCCCGCCCCATGTGGGCCTGGCCACCCGGGCGGCGGTGTCCGTGGCCGACCTGGTTCTGGTGCCGGTAACCGGGACGGCGGCCGACGTGGCGGCGACCCAGCCGGCCCTGCAGCTGATCGGGAAGGCCCGGGCCCGGCGCAGCGGCAAGGCGCCCCTGTGCTTGATCATCCCCTCGCGGGTGGACCGGGCGACGGCCACCGGCAAGGTGATCGAGGCCATTTTGAAGTCCTTCGGCGAGGCCATCGGCCCGGCCATCGCCCAGCGGGTGGCCTATGCGGATGCGGTGGCCTTCGGCACCTGGATCGGCGATCATGCCCCCCAAAGCCCGGGTCACCAGGAGATCTTGAAACTGGCTGACTGCGTGCGGACCATGTTGCCCTGGGCCAGCCGCGTGCCTAAATCCAAGCCTGTTGCCGCCGCGAAGTGACCGGCGGTCACGCCGTTTCCCTATCGGGCGGCGCAACGTTGTGACAGACCAGTAAACAAGACAGGTTCCCGCGTGAGCGTACCGCCAAGCCATAGCCCCCAAGAGCCGTCAAGTGAACCGACCGGGGGGCCGCCCCAGGTTCCGCCGAGGGTGCCACCACGCGTACCCATGTTCAATGCCCCGCCGCTCACCTTGTGGAGCTGCGGCATTTTGATCGCCATTCATGCCGTGCTGGCCGTCGCGCCGCCCAATTGGACGGCCACGGCCTGGGCCTTGTTCGCCGTGTCCCCCGCCCATGTGATCGCGGAAAACATGGCCGGGCAGATCTCCTGGCACAACATTCTGACCCTGGTGAGCTATGCCTTTTTGCACGGGGACTGGCTTCACCTGACGGTCAATGTGGGCTTTTTGCTGGCCTTCGGCAGCGTGGTGGAGCGGCGCTTCGGTTCTTTCTGGTTCGCGGTCTTCTACGTGGTCTGCGCCATTGCCGGTGCCCTGGCCCAACTGGCCGTCTCCACCATACACAGCGGCATCATAATCGGAGCCTCGGCCTCGGTCTACGGCATGATGGGCGGCGTCTTGGCCTTGATGCTGCGGGGGACCGGCCCGAGCCGGCGGGGCGGCTTTACCTTCATCATGGTGATCATGGCGCTCAACGTGGTGATCGGCATGCTGAGCGGCGCCACCGACATCTTCGGCGCGGTGATCGCCTGGCAGGCCCACATCGGCGGCTTCGCCGCCGGCCTGGCCTTGGGCTGGGGGCTCTCCTACCTGGTGGCCCCACGGGGCTGGCGACGGTGAGGGGGAGGCCATGGGAGATTCCACAGACCAGCTCGACGGCATCTACGATTACATCATCGTGGGGGCGGGCACGGCGGGTTGTGTGCTGGCCAACCGGCTGAGCGAGGACCCCAAGAACCGGGTGCTGTTGTTGGAGGCCGGCGGCAGCGACCGCTATCACTGGATCGAGATTCCCGTCGGCTATCTGTTTTGCATGGGTAATCCGCGCACGGATTGGATGCTGCGCACCGCGCCGGAACCGGGTCTGAACGGCCGGTCGCTGGCCTATCCCCGGGGCAAGGTGCTGGGCGGCTGCAGCGCCATCAACGGCATGATCTACATGCGCGGCCAGGCCGCCGACTATGACACCTGGCGGCAGATGGGCAATCCGGGCTGGGGCTGGGACGATGTCCTACCGTACTTCAAGAAGTCGGAAGATCATCATGGCGGGCCGGACGCCCTGCACGGCGCCGGCGGCGAGTGGAAGGTGAGCCAGCAGCGCCTGTCCTGGCCCATCCTGGAAGCGGTGCAAGACGCGGCCGAGGAAATGGGCATTCCCCGGACCGACGATTTCAAT
>JANQKX010000191.1 GCA_028280915.1 Kiloniellaceae bacterium | reverse complement strand
AGGAAGGCCCGACCCTGTCCGGCGAGATCGCCCTGCAGAGCGTGTCCCTGGTCGACGATAGCGATTTTAAGCTCTTGGAATCGGTCACTTTTTCCGGCGACGCCACGCAGCAGATCGCCCTGGTCGGCCCCGGCGGCAGCGGCAAGGAGCATGTGGCGCTGCTCTTGGCCGGCCTGGTCGCCCCCACCGGGGGGTCGGTGCGGATCGGCGGCCGCGACGTCTCCGAGATGCCCGCGGCGGTCACCGGGCGGCGCTTGGCCTACGTGGGCCAGGACAGCTACCTCTTTCCGCTCTCCGTGGAGGAAAACCTGCTCTACGGCCTTCGGCACACGCCGGTGCGGGCACCCGACTATGACGGCAAGGCGGCCAGCGAGCATGCCAAGGAAATGGCGGAAAACAAGCGGGCGGGCAATCCCACCTTCGATATCAACGCGGACTGGGTGGACTATGACGCGGCCGACGCCCAGGGCCCCGACGACATCACGGCGAAGCTGATCCAGATCTTGTCCCTGGTAGAGTTGGAAGACGACACCTATCGTTTTGGCCTCACCGGAACCATCAATCCGGAAGACAAACCGGAAATCGCCGACTCTATTCTGAAAGCGCGGGAATCCCTCCTGGGCATTCTGGCGGCCAACGACGAGGACGATTTGGTGGAGCGTTTCTCGGCCGAGCACTATAACGGCAACGCCTCCCTGGCGGAGAACATTCTGTTCGGCACCCCCACCAACGATGCCTATGAAGGGGATTCCCTGGCGTCCGACCCCCTGTTCCTGGCGGTCTTGCGCGAGGCCGGAATCGTCGATGACCTGGAAAACATGGGTCTTTCCATCGCCAAGACCATGGTGGAGATCTTCGCCGATTTGCCGGCGGGCCACCCCTTCTTCGATCAGTTCAGCTTCATCAGCGACGATGATCTGCCCGATTTCCGCACCCTGGTGTCCCGCGGGGAAAGCTCTGGCTTGGAAGTCTTGAGCGCGGACGAGCGCCGGCGTCTCATGGCCCTGCCCTTGGAATACGTGGAAACCCGCCATCGCCTGGGCTTGGTGGACGAAGCCATGGAGCAGCGCCTGGTGGCCGCGCGGCGGGCCTTTGCCGAACGCTTGGACAAGGAAGATCCGGGCGGGGTGGAGTTTTACCGGGCCGATCAATACAACTCCGCCGCCTCCCTGCAGGACAACATCCTGTTCGGGCGGGTGGCCTATGGCCAGGCCCAGGCCGAGGAGACCGTGGGCCGGGCCATTACCCAGGTGCTGGACGATTTGGGTCTGCGTCAGACGGTCATGGAAATCGGATTGGGCTATAACGTGGGCGTGGCCGGCAAGCGCTTGAACAGCGTGCAGCGGCAAAAGCTGGGGATCGCCCGCGCCCTCTTGAAGCAGCCCGATATTCTCATCGTTAACGAGGCCCTTTCCGTGATGGACGGGGCCACCCAGGACCGCCTGCTGAAAAAGATCCTGAACTATCGCCGTGGCAAGGGCGTGGTCTGGACCCTGCAGCGCACTGCCCGTGCCGCGGAATTCGAGCGGGTGGTGGTGCTGCGCAACGGACGGGTTTTGGAACAGGGTGATTACAACGAACTCAATCAGCCAGGGACGGCTTTCAGTGAACTCGTGGCCGCCGAGTGATGCCAACACTCAGGGTAAGGCCGCGGGCAGAGTGGAGAGTGTGACATGTCGATTGAACAGGAGGTGGAGATCCTTCGCAAAATCCCCATGTTTGCGAAAATCGAGCCGGCGAAACTCAAACTCATGGCCTTTGCCAGTCAACGCTTGACCTTCAAGTCGGGGCAGGCCCTCTTTCATCAAGGCGACGCGGGGGATTCGGCCTACATCATCGTGGATGGCACGGCCGATGTGTTGGTCAACACCCCCGACGGCCAGTTGAAGGTGGCCACTTTCGCCCGGAACGACATTACCGGCGAGATCGCCATTCTCTGCGACGTGCCCCGCACGGCCTCGGTGGTGGCGACCAGCAAGCTGATCACCTTGAAAATCACCAAGGAGCTGTTTTTCCGCATGGTCACGGACTTCCCCGACATGGGGGTCGAGATCATGCGGGTGCTGGCCCAACGCCTGGAACACACCACGGCCCAACTCATGGCCGCCCGGGCCGCCAAATGACCACTCTCGTGGAATTCAGTTTTTCATGAGCAGGCTGGATAGTTTTATTCGCCGGGTGGAGGCGCAGCGCAGCTGTCTCAACCACGCGGCCGAACTGGTGCGGGACCTGCCGGGGCCCATCTTCGAGCTGGGCCTGGGCAATGGGCGCACCTACGACCACTTGCGGGAGCTGTTTCCCCAGCGGGACATTTATGTCTTCGAACGCAAGGTGGCGGCCCACCCCGATTGCATCCCGCCCGCCGACCACCTCTTCGAAGGCCCCATCGAGGAGACCATGCCGGCGGCCTTGGAACACTTCCAAGGGCAAGTGGCCCTGGTCCATTCCGACCTGGGCAGCGGTGATGCCGCCCTCAACGCCCGCCTAGCTGCTTACATTGCTGGTTTCTTGCCCGTGATCTTGAAACCCGGTGCTTACGTGGTCGCCGATCAGGACGTGCGCTTTCCCGCCGCCGAAGCCATGCCCCTGCCCGAGGGGGTCCGCCCCGGACGGTATTTTATTTTTCGCGCCAACCCGCTCTCATAAAAACGAAAATAGCCACAGCGTGGCACGGCGTGGCTAGTCGTCGCGGATGACGTCGAAGGCGATGGAGATGCGTTTGTCCGGGCAGTTGGTTGGCACCGTGCGGTGGAAGAAGTAGGAGGGGAAGAGGAACATGGTGCCTTCGGCCGGCTGGTAGAGTTTGACCCGGGGGTCACCCTTGCTCTG
>JANQKX010000217.1 GCA_028280915.1 Kiloniellaceae bacterium | reverse complement strand
GTTGGCTTCCGATCCGCCGGAGACGAAGTAGACCCGGGACAGGCCCTCGGGCGCGGCGGAGATCAGCAAGTCGGCCAGGCGCTCCGACGGCGCGTTGGTGAAAAAGCCGGAATGGGCGAAGGGCAGCCGCGCCGCTTGTTCCTGGATGGCCTTGACCACGGCCGGGTGGGAATGGCCCAGGCAGGAAACCGCGGCCCCGCCCGAGCCGTCCAGATAGCGCTTGCCCTCCCCGTCGATCACGTAGGGGCCCTCGCCCCGCACCGCGACCGGCAATTGGCCCTTAGAGCTGCGATGGAGGATGTGGGACGTGGCGATATCGGTCATGGTCCGCTCCGGGAACTGAGGCCGCCAGGCGCAGGGGCAATCAGGCGCAGGATCAGTGGTGGGCCGGCAAGTCCAACACCCCCAGACTGCCCAGGCCTTTCACCACCAGCTCCACCGCCAGAGCCGCCAGCAAGATGCCGAACACCACCTCCGAAATGATAAGTTTCGTGGGGGTCAGGCGCTTGGACAGCTTATCCATGTTGCGAAAGACCAAGAGGTCCAAAAGGGCGACGGCCAGCACCAGACCGACCACGATTCCCACCCCCATGATGTTCTCCACCTTGCTGGAGGCGACGATCAAGACGGCAATGCCGACCGGGTTGAGCAGGTAGGGAATGGCCAGGGGATAAATGGCGATCTGATGATGATCGATCAGCGAGACGTCTTCTTTTTCCTCATGTTTCTTTCCCGGGCTGGCGAACATCTGCAGGGCGAGGATCAGCAAGATAATGCCGCCGGCCACGCCGATGGCGCCGCCTGAGATATGCAAAAGGCGCATTAGGAAATGACCGATGCCGAACAGGACCAAGGCGGTGATGGTCGCGATCATGACCATCTTGGTGCCCACTTCCTTTTTCTTTTGGGCATCCAGGTTCTTGGTCATGTCCAAGAACGGGACCAAGGCGATCTTGGGGCCCATGCCGATGAGCAGCATCAAGGCCAGGTTGGCCACCAACTGAGTATCCACGCTGGAAAAATCCATGGAACGGTCCTTTGCTTGACAAGGGCGGGACGGGGCGTTGCCCGGCCCGGCGCGGGCAGCCTAACCTAACTTTGCGCCGGGTGCAGTAGAGAATGGTTTTTTGTTCACTGGTCCTGTGAAACTGGCCCCTGTGACACTGGGCCCTGTCACACTGGTCCCTGTCTGTTGGCCTCATCAGAGGCTATCATTCATGCCACGGAAATTTTTTGTGGTATCATCGTCACCTATGCACCACAGCGGCCCTCGCGGCCGATCTTGTTTATCACCGGGGAGGCCTTGATTGTGGCGATGTTGCTCTCTTCTCTGCCAGGCCTCCCGCTCGGATTTGTCCCCTTGACGGGCCTTGCTCGCCGACAAATGCGTCCCGTTAACGCCGGTGCCAAATGACCCCCGCTGACTGCCCCTTTTGCCGCATCATCGCGGGGCAGCTGCCGGCTCAGGTCATCGACGAAAACGATCATGTCATGGTCTTTCTGTCCTTGAGCAACCGCCCCATGGTGGTGCCCAAGCGCCACATCCCCGATATCCACGGCCTGGACCAAGAGACCGGCGCCCGGATCATGGCGGCGGCCGTCCGCGTCGCCAAGGCCATGAAACAAGGCCTTGAGTGCGACGGCATCTTTGTGAGCCAGGCCAACGGCACCGCCGCCGGGCAAGAGGTCTTTCACTACCACCTGCACCTGGACCCCCGCTGGCACGGCGGCCAAAGGGGCCATGGACCGGTCAGCGGAGAAGCCCTCGCCGCCCGGATAAGGGCCGCGCTGGTCCTTTGAGTTGTTCGGACAAACCGGGTCGCGCGGGACGTCTTTTTAGATCATCAACTTGACCTGCTTAAGGCGCTCGACCGTTGCATTGATTTCTTGTTCGGAGACCGGCCAGCTTGATGGATCATCAAATGCGAAAGCGGCGCCGCGCCACTGTTGCATGACGGAGACGCCGGTGTTTCGATAAAAGCCACTCCAAATCACACTGATGACGCCAACGTTGTTTCCGTATCCATTGTCTTGCGGACCATTGGGACTGTTTTGACAGTACACGACCATGATGTTCGAAAAACTGTTGGCGAAACGAGTTCGGGTTTGAACATTTCGAGTGCCGCAGCCGATCGTATATGTACCAATGCCACGATTGATAAACGCCTCAAGTGAGCGGGAGTTGACGGTTCCCCACACTGCGTACTTTTCTCGCCAGTGGACCTTGTCGGAGCCTTTGGGTTTGTATTCAAAAATGAGATCGTTGCCGTTCTCAAGTTCCCTGTAGTCACTTTCAGCATCGGCATTGCTTTCGGTTTGCCAGGGTGGCGGTGGTAACTGGACCCTAAGGGGCCCCAGCCCAATTTGAATTGGCGCAAGGTCATTTTGACCGGCCAACACCGCACCAAACGTGCCGGCGGTCATTGATAAGGTCAGAACCAATATCCCGCAGAATTGAAAAAAAGATGGGCTGCTCACGATTAAGATCCGTCGTTTGTGCTGTGCTCTTATAGAACGAATTCCTTTAGAGTAAGTAACCCCAGATAATCTGTTGTTTTTGACCAGTTCGATCTGTGGCGGGAGGGGACCAAAAACCGATGTCCACTTCCTGTTCTTGGCAAGCGGCAATCGCCGTGTGTCCTTTCCCCCTGCAAAGCCAAATCATCGTCCCCATATAAAACCGATAAAAGAAAAACGCGCCGGGACGCAAAAAAGTAAAAGGACAAAAAAAATGCCCACGCGCAATCGCATTGCCGAGTTTTCCGATGACATGAAGGCTTGGCGCCGGGATATTCACAAGCACCCCGAATTGGCTTTCGAGGAGCAGCGTACCAGCGATCTGGTGGCCGACAAGCTGGCGGGCTGGGGCATCGAGGTGCACCGGGGCCTGGCCCGGACCGGGGTCGTGGGGGTGATTGACGGGCAGCGACCCGCGCCGGCGCGGGCCGGCGGAACCGGGCTGAGGGCGATCGGGCTGCGGGCGGACATGGACGCCTTGCCCATGGCGGAATCCAACGATTTCGCCCATCGTTCGGTCTACGATGGCAAGATGCATGCCTGCGGCCACGACGGCCACACGGCCATTCTGCTGGGGGCCGCCCGCTATCTGGCCGAGACCCGTAACTTCGCCGGCCGGGCGGTGCTGATCTTTCAGCCCGCCGAGGAAAGCGGCGGCGGCGCCAAGGTCATGATGGAGGAGGGGCTCTTCGACAGCTTCCCCGTGGACGAGGTCTATGGCCTGCACAACATGCCGGGGCTGCCGGCCGGGCACATCGCCGTGCGGCCGGGGCCCATGCTGGCCTCGGGCATTGGCTTTGAAATCACCGTGACCGGGCAGGGCAGCCACGCGGCCTCGCCCCATCTGGGGCGGGATACCATCGTGACCGCCTGCAGCCTGGTGGGCGCCATTCAAACCTTGCGGGCGCGGCGATTGGGCCCGATGGAAAACGCGGTGATCAGCGTGACCCAGTTCCATGCCGGCGATTCCCATAACATCTTGCCGGAAACGGCCGAGTTACAGGGCACCCTGCGCTGCTTCCGGCCCGAGGTGCAGGATCAGCTCTGCCGGGAAATGGAAAGCCTGACCAAGGAGCTTTGTCAGGCCTACGGCGCGACGGGGCGGGTGATCTTTCATGCCGGCTACCCGCCGGTCATCAATCACCCGGCCCAGGCCCGGGTGGTCGCCGAAGTGGCGCGGCAAACGGTGGGTGAGGCCGCCGTGGTCAGCGACGTGGAGCCGGTTATGGGGTCGGAGGACTTCGCCTATTTCCTCGAGGAAAAGCCGGGCAGCTACCTGTTCCTGGGCAACGGCGCTGACTCAGGCCCCAGCGGCTGCACCCTGCACAACACCCATTACGACTTCAACGACGACATCCTGGCCACCGGCGCCGAATTTTGGGTGCGCCTGGTGGAATCCCGCTTGGCGCCGGCGACTGCCGGTTAACCGCGACGTCGGATGGCTTCCTCGGGGGAGCCGGCGGCCCCTTACGCGGCTTTGGCCGAGCGGCCGCCGCGACGTTGCGTGTCGCGGCCTTTGGCCAGATAGCGGCCCACCTCTTGGCTGAGAGCACGCATTTCTCCCGCCGCGCGGCCTCTCGGCGCATATTCGGTGACACCCTGTCCATGCAGGAAGCTGGCGGCGAAATCCACCCGGTTGCCCAAGTGGGTCTTGGCAACGGGCACCTTCTCCTCCGCCAAGAGCCCGCGCACCGTGTCGGCCAGGCGGCCCCGGGGCGGCAAGCGGTTGCAGACCGTCAGCAAGGGCAGGTTTTCCTTTTCCGCCATGTCCAGGGTGACCCGCGCCGCCCAAAGGTCCGTGGGCGAGAGCTGCAGGGGCATGAGCAGCAGCTCCGCGCCGCGCAGGGCGGTCTTGGCACTGGCTTCCACCCCGGGTGGGTTGTCCAGGATCACCAGGTCATGGTCCCGCTTCAGGGCGGCCGCCTCGTTGGCGGCGCGCCATCCGGCGCATTGACGAAAGGTCAGGCCCTCCATCTCGCCCAGATGGGCCATACGGGTAGTGTACCAATTGCTCAGGCTGGCCTGGGGGTCCAGATCGATCAGGGCCACCGACTTGCCGGCCCCGAAGGCGGCCATGGCCAGATGGACACACAGTGTGGTCTTACCCGTGCCGCCCTTTTGCTGGGCCACGGTGATGACGTGACCGGCACTTTGGCCGGTTTTAGGAGGGGACTTTCGCTGCCTTTCGCTGTGGCGCTTCATCGCCTAGAATTCCTTTCCCAGAAGATTTTCTGCCATCCCAGCGGCGCTCGCATTGCTTTTTTCATTGTGACTCCGCTTAGCACATATTGTAGCTATCCGAAAGGAAATGCCAGTATTTAGGGTGGCGGCGGGCGGAAAAAGGTTAACACTGGCCGATCTTGCTGAAGGGGCCCATATCCTTGTTTCAAGGAACCAAGGTTCCAAACAGGAAAAATTTCTTGCCATTTTGGCATCAATTCATCGTTACTTAACATTCGGTTGTGGTATCCTGGAGTCGAGTGGAGTCGCAGGCGCTGACGAGGGGGCTGGTTCATGGTCGTGCGGACATTGTTGGCAGGCATTTGCTGCGCTGGCGTGATGATGCCGGCCCTGAGTTCGGCGCAGGAGGCGGCGGAGGGCGACGCCGGCCATATTTACGTGGAACCCCGTGTCGGTCTCAGCCTGTACGAGGACGGCGACGTCACCACGCCCGGTTTTCCGGAAGTAACGGTGGAGTACGACACCGGCTGGGTGGTCGGCGGCGCCGTGGGCTATGCCTTCGATTTCGGCCTGCGCGGCGAGGTGGACCTGGGCTACCGCAAGGCCGACGTGAAGGAAGGCAAGTCCGGGGGCCAGATCCTGCCCGCATCGGGCAGTCTTTCCGTCTTCAACGCCCTGGCCAACCTGGTTTACGAGGTGGATTTCAATCGGGTCGCCGGTGACGGCGGCAATCCCTCCCCGGTGCGGCCTTTCGTGGGCGGCGGCCTGGGTGCCGCGGTAGTTGACGACGATGACGGGGACAACGACACGGTTTTCGCCTATCAGGCCATCGCCGGCGTGGCCTGGCACGTTTCGCCCAGCTGGGCGCTGACCGCCACCTATACCTACTTCGGTACGGATGACGCCAAGCTGGACGATTCCGATTTGTCCTACTCCAGCCACAACTTCATGGCCGGCATACGTCTCAAGTTCTGACCGGGCGCTTTCGTTCTTTAAAACAGGGTTTTTGGCAGCCAGGTGGCGATGCCGGGCACCAGCCAGATCAGGGCCATGGCGACGATCTGCAGCCCGATGAAGGGCAGCACCCCCTGATAGATATGGCCGGTGGTGACCTCGGGCGGCGCCGCGCCGCGCAGGTAAAACAGGGAAAAGCCGAAGGGTGGCGTCAGAAACGAGGTCTGCAGGTTGATGGCGATCAGGATGGTCAGCCAAAAAGGATCGTGCCCCATGAGGATCAGCGGCGGCACCACCAGCGGCAGCAGGATGACCGTGATCTCGACGAAATCCAGGAAAAATCCCAAGACGAAAATCAGCGCCATGCAAAAGATCAGGGCGCCCGTGGGGCCACCGGGAATGAAGGCCAAAATCTGCTGAATGCGCTCTTCTCCGTGAAGGCCCACGAAGACCAGGGAAAAGGCGCTGGCCATGATGATGGTGGCGAAAATCATCGAGGTGACAGTTAAGGTCCGGGTCATGGTGGGGATCAAAATGCCCTTGCGCTGAGCCTTGATCAGGGCCCAGGCGATGGCGGTGATGCCGAGGACGGCCAGGGCGATGTAAAATATGCCAAGCGCCACTTCCGTGGGGCTCACGTCGTTGCGCTGCAGGCGGGCCGGGGCCAGGCCGGCGGCCACCCCCAGCAGCATCAAGGCGATGGCGCCGGCGAGGATCAGGCCCTTGCGCCCGTCCATGCGCAGGGCCACCAGCAACAGCGCGCCCACGGCGCCCACCGACGCCGCCTCGGTGGGGCTGGCCACGCCGCCCAGGATCGCGCCCAGCACGGCGATGATCAGGATCACCGGCGGGATGACGGCGCCCATGACCTCCTTGCGGCTCACCGATCCGCCGGCCTCGCGCACCGGCGGCGCGTCGCTGGGGATGAGCCAGGCCCGGATCAGGATATAGGTCATGTAGACCGCGACCATGGTCAGCCCCGGCAGTACCGCCCCGGCGAAGATCTGGCCCACGGAGATGGCCTCCACGGCGAACTTGCCCTCGGTGTACTGGGCCTGCTGATAGGCGTTGGACATGACCTCGGCCAAAATGATCAGCAGGGTGGAGGGCGGAATGATCTGGCCCAAGGTCCCCGCGGTGCAGACGATGCCCGAGGCCAGCTTGGGGCTATAGCCGTTGCGCAGCATGGTGGGCAGGGCGATCAGGCCCATGGCGATCACGGTCGCCCCCACGATCCCGGTGGAGGCGGCCAGGAGGGCGCCCACCAGAACCACCGAAATGCCAAGGCCGCCGCGCAGGCGCCCGAAGAGGCGGCCCATGGTCTCCAGCAGTTCTTCCGCCAGCTTGCCCCGCTCCAGGATGATGCCCATGAAGATGAACAGGGGAATGGCGATCAGCACCTCGTTGATGACGATGTTGTAGAGCCGCTGGCCCAAGGCGCCCAGCAGCGAGATGTCCATCACGCCGAAGGCCCAGCCCAAAAAGGCGAAGATGACCGCCACGCCGGAGATGCTGAAGGAAACCGGAAAGCCCAGCAGGATGCAGCCGATCAGCGCCGCGAACATCAACAGGTCCAAGGGGATCATGGTGCCGCCTTGTGCAGGCGCCGTGCGTCTTGCAGGCGCAGGGCCTCGCGCAGCAGGCAGGCCAGGGATTGCACGATCAGCAAAAGGCAAAAGGCCGGGATCAGGGTCTTCAGCAGAAAGGACGCGGGAATGCCGCCCACGTTGACCGCGCCTTCCAAGATTCTCCACGAGCTGCGCACCGACGGCCAGGACCAATAAAGGATCACCGTCATGGAAGGAATCAAAAGGAAAAGATGGCCGAAAATGTTGATCAGGGACCGGGTCGCCGCGCTGGCCTTGGCGTAGAAGATGTCCACCCGCACGTGGTCGTCCACCAAAAGGGTATAGCCCGCGCCTAGCATGAAGACGGCGGAATGCAGGTATAGCACGCTCTCATCCACCTTGATGAAGCTGATGCCGAAGACGTAGCGCAGCAAAACGATGCCGAACTGAATCAGCACCATCAGCAAGGTGGCCCAGCGCACAATGTAACAAACCACCCGGTTCACGCTCTCAAGCGATCTTATCAAGAGCTCCATAAAGAGGGTGTCCGGACTTTGGATGAGAATTCGTATGGTGCAAAGGGAAGCGGCGGCCGCGAAATCGGCCGCCGTGTTACCCTATCTAACGACGACTAGCCGTTTTCCATGGCCAGGGTCCGGGCATTAGCGGCCCCAGTCGCCGCGTAGACGTTGTAGCTGGCAACGGATTCCCGATAGGCCATGTAGCTGTCGACAATGCGCACCACCAGTTCGTCGTCGTTTTCCCGCAGCTCGGCGATCACTTCGTCCGCGGCCTTGCCCATGGCCAGGATGATGTCGTCGGGCAGCTTTTTGACGATCACGCCGTCTTCCTTGACCATCTTGGCCAGTGCCAGGGCGTGCTTGGTGGTGTATTCGGTCCAGTCCTTATTGTAGCCGCTTTCGCAGGCGAACTTGACCACGTCCTTCAAGTCGTCCGGCAGTTTGTTGAAGGCGTCCGTGTTGACCGCGCATTCCTCGGCCGAGGAGGGCTCGCCCACGCCGGGCCAATAGTAATACTTGGCCACCTGCTGGAAACCCACGGCGCTGTCGGTCCAGGGGCCCACGAACTCGCCCGCGTCCAAGGCGCCCGACTGCAGGCCCTGGAACATGTCCCCGGGCCCCATGGTTTGCACGGCGATGCCCAGTTTGGTGAACATCTCTGACGCCAGGCCAGAGCCGCGGAACTTCAACCCCTTGAGGTCTTCCACGGAGGTTAGCTCGTTGCGGAACCAGCCCATCCACTGCGGGCCCGAGTTGCCGCAGAGGAAGGGGGTCAGGTTAAAGCGGGCATACATTTCATGATAGAGTTCCTTGCCGCCGCCCCATTCCATCCAGCCCACCTGCTCGTCGGCCATGAGGCCAAAGGGCTGGGAGCCGAACAGCAAAATGCCCTTGGACTTGGAGCCCCAGTATGAGGGTACTGCGTGATAAAGCTCGGCCGTGCCTTCCGAGACCGCGTCAAACACGCCCCGGCTCGGCACCAGTTCGCCGGCGGCATAGAGCTTGACGTTGATGCGTCCGTTGGAAAGGGCGGTGATACGGTCGGCCAGGTTTTGCGCCGCCACCCCCGGCCCGGGCAGGTTTTTCGGCCAGGCGGTCACCATCTTCCAGTCAAAAACCTCTTGCCCGGCCGCCGGAGCGGCGATGGGCGCGCTGGCCGCCGCCGCGCCGCCGATGATGGATGCCTTGATGAAGTGTCGTCTTTCCACGGCTTAGCCTCCTTGTTTGGTCCTTTTTTGCGTCTGGCGCGGGGACGTAGGTTCCTCGGCAGAGGGCCTTTGCCCAAAGCCGCCCCTTGCTTTCCTTGCCACGCGGTGAGCCCTTTTTTTGAGGCCCTCAAGGATGCATGGGGACATTATCCTGTCAACGAAAACGAACATTTCCTCCATGCCCAGGAACGGGCTTGCACCGTCATCCCGCTTCGAGCGGGCTGACCCCCGATCCCAAGCAAGCCGGGACTTTGTCGCGGAAATCCGCCCCCTGTCGAGATTCCGTCAATATTCAAGGCTTATCATGGGCTGGCACGGCAATGGTGGGTACTGGAAATGAACGTCGACGCGAAATCCATGGCAGCGGCAACGATAGAATTCAGGGTGTTTCTCGACCAGAACAGCCTCGCCGCGGCCGCTTCCGAGCGCATTATACAGGAAATCAGAGATAAGCCGGACCTGGTGATGGGCTTGCCGACCGGACGTACGCCGCTTTTAACATACCGGAAGCTTGTCGAGGCCCACCGGCGCGGAGCGGTGAGCTTTTCGCGCGCGAGGATTTTCAGTGTGGACGAGTATGTGGGATTGGGCGCGGCGGACCCGGGGTCCTTCGCCCACTACATGGCGCGGAACCTGTATCAACACATCGATGTTCCGCCACAGAACACCCATATCCCGGACGGCCGGAGCCCGGACCCGCAAGGGGAGGCGGCGCGCTACGAAAGCCTGATAGAACAGTCCGGCGGAATCGAATTCATGATGCTCGGCGTGGGCCGAAACGGCCACATTGGCTTTAACGAACCCGGCTCAGCGCCCGACAGCCGCACCCGTGTGGTCGAATTGTCTCAAGAGACGCTCGCGGCCAATAGCGCCGACTTGCCCGGCCGTGACCTGCCCCGGCAAGCTATCACGCTGGGCCTTGGTTCGATTCTAGAGGCCCAGCGGGTGCTCGTCATTGCCGCCGGCCCGGCC
>JANQKX010000753.1 GCA_028280915.1 Kiloniellaceae bacterium | reverse complement strand
GCCGCGTTAGGGCTTTCGCTCCCGCAGGCCCGTTAGCGCGTCGCCGGCGATGGCCAGCAACATCAGGGCGCCCCCCGCCAGCGTCAACACACCGGCGGTTTCGCCATAGACCAGATAGACCCAAAAGGGTGCCAAAACCACCTCGGCCATGGTCAATAGAGCCAGTTCGCCGGCAGGTACGGTGCGGGACCCCAGGGTGATGAACACAAGGCTAAGGCCCAATTGGAAGACACCCATTGCCAGGGCAACCACCGCGTCATGGGCCGATACGCTGATCCCGTCGCCTGTCGCGACGCAAACCATGACCGCGAAAAGCAAACCAAACAAGCCGCCGAAGACATTGATCGGCAACATATCGCTCAAGCGGCCCCAACGCAGGGAGATGATGAAGACCGCGAGCCCCAAGCCGCCGCAGAGCCCCGTCACGTTGCCCCAGAAATAGCCGAAGGAGATGCCCTCGCCCACCATGAGGATCACGCCAAGCATCGCCATTGCAATGGCGATCCAGGTCACCGGCCGCACCTGTTCGCCCAAAATGAGGCGCCCTAAAATCGCCGAGAGAAAGGGCGCGCAGGCCAAGAGGAACATGGCATTGGCAACGGTTGCCAGGTGCATGGCCACGATGCCGCCCGAAAAGGCGGTCGCCAGCCCCAAACCGCCAATCAAGGAGGCGGCGCCGGCATCGCGGAAGGCCGCGAGGAGGCGTCCATGATTGCGCAGAGCAATGAAGATCAGCAGGAAGACGATGAGGCCAAGGGAGCGGTACACCAGGATCTGCCAAGCCGTCGCGGACTCCATCATGCGCACACCGAGCCCGATCCAGGACGAGCATAAGCTGCCCAGCAGCACCAACAGGATGCCGCGCCGGTAGGCCCGAAGACTGGCCGATTGAGTAGCGACTTGAGTCATTGTCGCGGCACAGCATGAGTTATAAACCGCCTTTAGTCACTCGCCATCGACGGTCATTGTGTTGAAAAGAGGCCAACGAGCCGAACCGAGGGGACAGCTTCGGCCGTCAGACCGCAGCGATTTTGTCATCCTCGTCGAAACGAGGCCAAATTATCCACAGGAGCCGTCGGCCCCTTGTCAACATAGATCGCTCCACCCCTCATTAGGGCTCGAATTCCCGGCGCCAATCGACCATATTAGGGTCCATGATGAGATCCCCTATGTATTGCCAGTTCGAGCTATTGATAACTCCATGAAATCACTCCGGCCCAGTCCTTTGCGCGGCGGCCCCGTCATTGCCGTGCGGGGCGCGCGTGAGCATAACCTGAAAGACATTAACGTGGACTTGCCGCGGGACCAGCTGGTGGTGATCACCGGCCTCAGCGGCTCGGGCAAGTCGTCGCTGGCCTTCGACACCATCTATGCCGAGGGCCAAAGGCGCTATGTGGAATCCCTTTCCGCCTACGCCCGCCAGTTCTTGGAGCTGATGCAAAAGCCCGACGTGGATTCCATCGAGGGCCTGTCGCCGGCCATTTCCATCGAGCAAAAGACCACCTCGAAGAACCCTCGTTCCACCGTGGGCACGGTGACCGAAATCTACGACTACCTGCGCCTGCTCTATGCCCGGGTCGGCATCCCCTATTCGCCGGCGCCCGGCCTGCCCATCGAGAGCCAGACCGTCAGCCAGATGGTGGACCGGGTCATGGAAATGCCCGAGGGCACCCGGCTTTACCTGCTGGCACCCATCGTGCGCGGCCGCAAGGGGGAATACCGTAAGGAGCTTCTGGATCTGCAAAAGCGCGGCTTCCAGCGGGTCAAGATCGACGGGGAGCTTTACGAGATCGAAGATTCGCCGGCGCTGGATAAAAAACGCAAGCACGACATCGAGGTGGTGGTGGACCGGCTGATCGTGCGCCCGGGCATCGAAAGCCGCCTGGCCGATTCCTTCGAGACCGCCTTGCACCTGGCCGACGGCCTTGCCTTCACCGAGCAAGCGGGCGGTGACGGGGAACGCACCACCTTTTCGGCCAAATTCGCCTGCCCGGTGTCGGGCTTTACCATCGACGAGATCGAGCCCCGGCTGTTCTCCTTCAACAATCCCTTCGGGGCCTGTCCTTCCTGCGATGGCCTGGGCATGACCCTCTTCGTCGACCCGGACTTGGTGGTGCCCGACCCGGCCCTTTCCTTGGAAAAGGGGGCCATTGCCCCTTGGGCCCGCTCCACCTCGGCCTATTACCAGCAGACTCTGCAGTCCTTGGCCCGCCATCTGAAAGTGCCCATGCACAAGGCCTGGAAGGACCTGCCGCAGAAAGCCCGCCAGGTGATCCTGCACGGCTCGGGCGGCAAGGCCATCCGCATGAGTTATGACGACGGCCTGCGCGCCTATGAAACGGACAAGCCCTTCGAGGGGGTTTTGCCCAACATGGAGCGGCGCTGGCGGGAAACCGATAGCGACTGGGTGCGCGAGGAACTGGCCCGCTATCAAAGCAACAAGGCCTGTGAAGCCTGCGACGGCTACCGTCTGAAGCCCGAGGCCCTGGCGGTCAAGGTGGGCAAGCGGCACATCGGCGAAATCGCCGACTTTTCCGTGGCCGAGGCCTTTCACTGGTTCGCCGACTTGAACAGCCAGCTGCGGCCCAAGCAGCGGGAAATCGCCACGCGCATTCTCAAGGAAATCAACGAGCGTTTGCGCTTTCTCATGGACGTGGGGCTGGAATACCTGACCCTATCCCGCGCCTCGGCGACCTTGTCGGGTGGTGAATCCCAGCGCATCCGCCTGGCCTCTCAGATCGGCTCCGGCCTGACCGGGGTCTTGTATGTTCTGGACGAGCCCTCCATCGGCCTGCATCAACGGGATAACTCCCGCCTCTTGGAAACCCTGAAGCGCCTGCGCGACCTGGGCAATTCCGTGGTGGTGGTGGAACACGACGAGGATGCCATCCGCTCCGCCGATTATCTGATCGACATGGGGCCCCGGGCCGGCACCCACGGCGGCGAGGTGATCGCCCAGGGCACGCCCAAGGCCATCATGCAGAGCCCGGACAGCCTGACCGGCCAGTACCTTACCGGCATGCGGCAGGTCGCCGTGCCGGCGCAACGCCGGGCCGGCCGGCGGGGCCAGGCGATCCAGGTGATCGGCGCCACGGGCCATAACCTGCAAGACGTCAGCGCCAAGTTCCCCCTGGGCACCTTTACCTGTGTCACCGGCGTGTCCGGCAGCGGCAAATCCACCTTGATCGTGGAGACCCTTTACAAGGCCATGGCCCGGCGCCTGCACAACGCCCGCGCCCAGGCCGCGCCCCACGAGGCCATCGAGGGGCTGGAGTTCCTGGACAAGATCATCGACATCGACCAGTCCCCCATCGGGCGCACGCCCCGTTCCAACCCGGCCACCTACACCGGCTGCTTCACACCGATCCGGGAGTGGTTCGCCGGCCTGCCCGAAGCCAATGCCCGGGGCTACAAGCCGGGCCGCTTTCCTTCAACGTAAAGGGCGGCCGCTGCGAAGCCTGCCAGGGTGACGGCATGATCAAGATCGAGATGCACTTTTTGCCCGACGTCTACGTGCAGTGCGATGTGTGCAAGGGCAAGCGCTACAATCGGGAAACCCTGGAGATCACCTTCAAGGGCAAATCCATCTCCGACGTGCTGGAGATGACCGTGGACGAGGGCCAGGAATTCTTCAAGGCCGTGCCCGCCATCCGCAACAAACTGGATACCCTTCAGCAGGTGGGCCTGGGCTACATCAAGATCGGCCAGCAGGCCACCACCCTTTCCGGCGGCGAGGCCCAGCGGGTCAAGCTGGCCAAGGAGCTGTCCAAACGGGCCACGGGCAAAACCTTCTACATCCTGGACGAGCCCACCACCGGACTCCACTTCGAGGACGTGAACAAGCTTCTCGAGGTGCTGCACCGCCTGGTGGATCAGGGCAACACGGTCCTGGTCATCGAACACAATCTGGAGGTCATCAAAACCGCCGACTGGATCGTGGACCTGGGCCCCGAGGGCGGGGACAAGGGCGGCCAGCTGGTGGCCGAAGGCCCGCCGGAACTCATCGCCAAAATCAAGGCGAGCCACACCGGCCGATACCTGGCGCCCTATTTGCGGCAAAAAACCAGCAGCCCTCGGCGCAAGCGGGCCTGATCTTTTTTTTGGGTTAATCCCGAACGCTGGTCTGTCCTCTATTGCGGTCCGCGCGCGCTTGCCGGTAAAAACGTCCGCTGGAAAAAACGCGCCCCGAAAGGAACAACAAGCATGGCGGAAAAGGAAATGCGGCAGGATGTCACCGTCCTTGTGGTCCACGATGAATCGGAGACCTACTTGGACGACCTCAAAGAGCGTTTTCCCCATGTGAATTTTGTCGTCTGCGCGGCGGCGGCGGACCTGGACTCGGCTTTGGAAAACGAAAAGCCCCAGGTGGTGTTGGGCTACAAATGCGCCGGCGTGCCCGGACCGGCCCATCGGCAGATCCTGGATTGTCCTTCCGTGGAATGGCTGCACGTAGGCGGCACCGGGGTTGACCACATCATGCCGTGGAATCCGGCCAAGCTGGCGGTCACCAACTGTGCCGGACTGCTCAGCGCCTTCCTGGCCGAAAGCACCCTTTCCGCCATGATGATGATGAATTTCGGCTTTCACCGCTATATGCGCCAACAGGCCAAAAAGGAGTGGCAGCCCCTGCCCTGGCGGACGATCGCCGGAAAGACCGTGCTCGTGATCGGCCTGGGTAACATCGGCCGGCGGGTCGCCGTCAAGGCGCGGGCCCAGGGTATGAAGGTGCTGGGCATCCGCAACAATCCCGGTCCCATGGAAGAAGTGGACGAGATCTTCACCCACGCCCAATTGCCCCAGGCCCTGGCGCGGGCGGATTTTGTCTCCCTGCACGTGCCCATGACCCCTCGGACCCAACACTTGATCGATGCCAAGGCCTTGTCCCACATGAAGTCAGAGGCCATTTTGATCAACGTAGCCAGGGGACCAGTGGTGGACGAGGCGGCGCTGATCGCGGCCCTGCGGGAAAACCGTATCGCCGGGGCTTACCTGGATGTGATGGAAACCGAACCCCTGCCCGTGGAAAGCCCCCTCTGGGAGATGGAAAACGTGGTCATCACGCCCCACGTGGCCGATTGCGTCAGCGACTGGCGCGCCCGTTTCGCCGGCTTTTTTGCCGAAAACCTGTCCCGCTGGCTGAAATCGGAACGCCTGGCCCGGGTGGTGGATGTGAATCGGGGTTACTGAAGGCAGGTCCTTTGCCATGACACAGAAGAGTCCCATCCACGTCATCGGCGGCGGCATGGCCGGCAGCGAGGCCGCTTGGCAGATCGCCCGGGCCGGGCTGCCCGTGGTGCTGCACGAAATGCGCCCGGAACGCGCGACCGATGCTCACAAGACCGATCAGCTGGCGGAGCTGGTCTGCTCCAATTCCTTCCGCTCCGACGATGCCGCCAACAACGCGGTGGGGCTCTTACACGAGGAGATGCGGCGCCTGGGCTCGTTGATCATGACCTGCGCCGACCGGCACAAGCTGCCCGCTGGCGGCGCCTTGGCCGTGGACCGGGACGGCTTCGCCGGCGCGGTGACCGAACACTTGGCGTCCGAGCCCCTGGTGCAAATCGACCGGGGCGAGGTCGGCGACCTGCCGCCGGCCGATTGGGGCGCGACCATCGTCGCCACCGGCCCCCTCACCTCGCCGGGGCTGTCCGAGGCCATCGCAAAGGCCACCGGCGCCGAATACCTGGCCTTCTTCGATGCCATTGCGCCCATCGTCTACAAGGACTCCATTGACTTCGACACCGCTTGGTTTCAATCCCGCTATGACAAGGGGGATGGCGCCGACTACATCAACTGCCCCCTGGACCAGGCCCAATATCAAGCCTTTCTCCATGCCCTGATCGAGGGGGATTCGGCCGAGTTCAAGGACTGGGAAAAAGCCACGCCCTATTTCGAGGGCTGCCTGCCCATCGAGGTGATGGCGTCCAGGGGCGTGGACACCCTACGCTTCGGCCCCATGAAGCCGGTGGGCCTGACCGACCCGCGCACGGGCCAGCGGCCCCATGCGGTGGTGCAGCTGCGCCAGGACAACGCACTCGGCAGCCTTTACAACATGGTCGGCTTCCAAACCAAGCTGAAGTACGGCGCCCAGACCGAGGTGTTTCGCCTGATCCCCGGGTTGGAGCAGGCGCAGTTCGCGCGCTTGGGCGGCCTGCACCGCAACACCTTTATCAATTCGCCCAGCCTGCTGGACGAGGAATTGCGCTTGAAGTCCCACCCCCATTTGCGCTTTGCCGGCCAGATCACCGGCGTGGAAGGCTATGTGGAATCCGCCGCCATGGGGCTCTTGGCCGGTCGCTTTGCCGCCGCCGAGGTATCGGGCCGAATCCTCACGCCGCCGCCGGCCAGCACGGCCCACGGCGCCCTCTTGAACCACATCACCGGCGGCGCCAAGGCGGAAAGCTTCCAGCCCATGAACGTGAACTTCGGCCTCTTCCCCGCGCTGCCCCCGACCGGCGGCAAGCGGTTGAAGAAAAAGGACCGCAAACCGGCCCTGTCGGAGCGGGCGCTCAGCGACCTGGCGGCCTGGGCCGGCCAAACGACCGCCGCCGCTCAATAGGGACAAAAGCCCCGCCCCGTTAAAATCCGCCGGTCAGAGAAGCCCAGGTCAAACGCCAGGCCCGGCCCCAAATAGGGCCC
Source organism: Kiloniellaceae bacterium (assembly GCA_028280915.1). Taxonomy (GTDB): domain Bacteria; phylum Pseudomonadota; class Alphaproteobacteria; order Kiloniellales; family Kiloniellaceae; genus JANQKX01. Next base: position 384 of record JANQKX010000753.1, on the reverse strand, counting down.
ATGGCTTCAGCCAAAAAGGGATCCAAGTCCGCTTTCTCCAGCCGTTGCAAGTAGAGCTCGCAGAGGCGCGCCTGCAAAAAGACCCCTTTTCCCTCCCGCCCCTGATCCGAGGTCAGAGGCTTGCGATAGGCCTCCAAATGATGGCGCGCCCGGTCCCGCAAAGGGAGCAGGCTTTCCCGCAGCGCCGCGCTCGGGCGCAACTCGAACAAGTCACCCAGATGCAGGCTAGCGGCGCCGGTCACGTCATCGGGCAGGAAAAGCCGTTTCTGCCGGGCGTGAAAGGGCACGGCGCGCATCAGACCGGTCAAGGCCCAGGCCACCCCCAGGTCACGCCCCGCCGCCCGCGCCTCTTCACCGCGCAGACCCAGGACCGCCAGCGCCAGT
>JANQKX010000752.1 GCA_028280915.1 Kiloniellaceae bacterium | reverse complement strand
CATAGCCGATGCGCCAGCCGGTCATGGCATAGCCTTTCGACACGCCGTTGACGGTCAGGGTACGGCCGCGAAGCTGGGGCGCCACCTGGGCGATGGTGGCGAAGGTGATACCGTCGTTGACAATATGCTCGTAAAGGTCGTCGCTGATGATCCAGATATCTGGATGGGCCGTCAGTACCTCGGCCAGGGCCCGCAGCTCCTCGGCCGAATAAACCGCGCCGGTCGGATTGGACGGGGAACACAAAATGAAGGCCTTGGTCTTGGGCGTGATGGCCGCGGCCAGCGCGCCGGGGCTGATCTTGAAGCCGCTTTCCATGCCCGTTTCAATGCGCACCGGCCGCCCGCCCGCCTTCAGGATCATGCCCGCGTGGGAGGGCCAGCAAGGGGTGCTCAGGATCACTTCGTCGCCTTCTTCCACCACCGCCTCGATGGCGTTGGTCAGCAAGGGCTTGGCTCCCATGCCCACGACGATTTGGCCTGGTGAATAATCCAGCTGGTTGTCGCGGGCGAACTTGGCGGCGGCCGCCTCTTTCAAGGCGGAGGTTCCGTCGATGGGGGTATAGTGGGTAAAGCCTTGGTCGATGGCTTCCTTGGCGGCGGCTCGAATGTGCTCCGGCGTGTCGAAATCCGGCTCGCCGCTGGAAAAGTCCCACAATTCCCGGCCGCTTTCGCGCAGCTGGGTGGCCTTGCTGAAGGTCTGAGCGATGGCGGACGGGGGAAAACGGTCGAGCAGTCGGCTTACCTGCGGCATGGTGGTGGTTCTCTCAAGCATCTTGATTGACGGGTTTAATTTAGCGACTTTGACTGTGTCACAGCCGTTTGTGAATACTGAACGATAAAACGGTCATGATGAACATGACAAACCCTAAGACAAGAAAGACCACCTGAACCGGAAAGATGAGCAGCAGCAGGGCGAAAGTGCCGGCTTGAATGAGATCGGCCAGATCCCGCTGGGTGGAAAACAGCGGCGTCATGGTGGGCCGCTGGGACGGCTTGCAGGCCCGGTAGAAAAGGGCGTTGCCATAACCGTCGGTGATGATCATGGCAAAAGCGCCGATGACGATGCAGGCCGCGCCCACATACGGCCAATCGGTCAAGACCGCGGCCAGGGTCAAGGCCACGCCGGCAACGGGGAAGGAATAAAGGTTTATCGCGCGGATGCCGTAACGCCGGGCCGCCCAGCCCCAGACCAGCATGAGCAGCATGGGGATGTGGGCCAGGGATACCAAATAGCCGCCGAACTCCTTGCCCAGCCCCGTCTGCACGGCATATAGCGGCGTATAGATAATGAACGAGGCCCAAAAGATGCCGCGGCCGATGGCCAGGACCCAAGACAGCGCCAAGCGGGGCCGGGACAAAAAGCCGACCAGATTGGCGAAGGGGTTTTTCGGCAGCGGGGCATCGGACACCGTGACGATGCTCAGCTTGTGAAAACCGGCGGCCCAGAAATAGATCAAAACCAGGAGCAGGGCGCCGGCGCTGGCCGCGAAGGGCGCCCAGGGGCCCCACAGGCTTTCCATGACGACCCCCAGGGTCGGCCCGATGATCCAGGCCAACCCCACCGACAGCATGCGCAAAGGCTCGGACTTGCCAAGCTCGTGGCGGCGAATTTGATCCATTAGGAACATGTTGAGCCCGGCGTAGAGCAGGGCAAAA
>JANQKX010000747.1 GCA_028280915.1 Kiloniellaceae bacterium | reverse complement strand
CTCACCGGGGCGGTGATCATCGCCTTGGGCCATGAAAACGCCGGGCTTTACTGCAATGACGACGAGATGTGCGACGCCCTCTTGGCGGCGGGCAAGCGGGTGGACGAAGGGGTTTGGCACATGCCCCTGTCGCCGGAATACGACAAGCTCATGGACAGCCCCGCCGCGGACGTGAAGAACATCGGCGGCGGCCGGGCGGCCGGTTCCATCACCGCGGCCCAGTTTCTCCAGCGCTTTATCCAGGACGGCACGCCTTGGGCTCACTTGGATATCGCCGGCATGGCTTGGTCCAACAAGGACCGCCCCACCGTGCCCAAGGGCGGGACCGGGTTCGGCGTGCGCCTCTTGGACGACTGGATCGCCCAAAATTACGAGTAGGGCCCGGCCAGGCGTTTCAGGCTTGGTGGGGCGACGGCCATGACCGAGATCCGCTTTTACCACCTGCTGCGCGCCAGCTTGGAGACCGTCTTGCCGGTCATGTTGGAGCGGGTCCTGTCCCGGGGCCAGAAGGCGGTGGTGCAGCTGGGCTCGGACGCCCGGGTGGAGGCCCTGGCCACCCATCTCTGGACCTATAACGAAGCGTCCTTTTTGCCCCATGGCTCGGCCAAGGACGGCTCCTCCGACCGGCAGCCCGTCTGGATCACCAGCGCCGACGAAGCCGCGCCCAACGGGGCCGAAGTGCTGTTTCTCGCCGACGGCGCAATGAGCGCGCAGGTGGACGACTACGACCTCTGCGCCATCCTCTTCGACGGCCGGGACGAAGCCGCGGTGGCCGCGGCCCGGGGCCACTGGAAAACCTTCAAGCAAGGCGGCCACCAGGTTTCCTATTGGCAGCAAACCGAAACCGGCGGCTGGGAACAAAAGGCTTGAGGGTGAAAATCCCAAGTTTGTTAAAGGCTTAGCGCCTGGGCTGCAGCTTGCGGGCCGTGCCCCGGGGCAGGCCCAAGTTGGCTTCCCGGTAGAGGATGTAAAGGCCCGCGGCGGTGACGATGGCCACGCCGACCCAGATGTTGAGGCCGGGGATCTCGCCCCAGAAAAAATAGCCCAGGCCGGCGGCCCAAAACATGGTGGTGTATTCAAAGGGCATGATCAGGGCCACGTCCGCATGGCGGAAGGACTGGGTCATGGCGATCTGGGCCAGCCCGCCGATCACGCCGATGGCCACCAGCCAGAAGAAGTCGGCCCAGGTCGGCGTGATCCAGCTGAAGGGCAGCAGGACCGCCGCGACGATGGTGCAGACGAGTGTAAAGTAAAACACGATGGAAGTGGGGCTGTCGGTATGGGCGAGCTTGCGCACGAAGATGGCGGCCAGGGCGTAAAACACCGTCCCGATCAGGGGAATAATGGCCACCGACTGTAGCAAGCCAGGACCCGGCTGGACCATGATCAAGACCCCGGCAAAGCCCAGCAAAACCGCGGCCCAGCGCCGCGGGCCCACCCTTTCCCCCAGCAGGGGCACGGAGAGGGCGGTCACGAAGATGGGCGCGGCAAAGGCGATGGCCACCGCGTCGGCCAGGGGCATGTTTGCAAAGGCATAGAAGAAGCTGAACATGGCGATCATGCCCGCCAGGCAGCGCAGGGCGTGGGTCTTGGCGTCATTGACCCGGAGGGCCGCGGCCAGGCCGCCGCGAAAGATCAGGAAACTCAAGGGGATAAAGGCAAAAAGGCTGCGGAAGAACATGATCTGGGTGGTGGAATAGGTCTCGCCCATCCACTTGACGATGGCGTCCATGACCGCAAAGAGGCCCACCGCCAAAACCATCAGTGCAATCGCCTTTTTCGGCTGTGCCAAGGCCCTTCCCGGTGCGGCGGCCGGCCGGCCGGCGTTTGCGGGGGAGGGGGCGTGGCTAGACGTGGCGGGTGTCGAGACGGAACTCATGGCAAAGGGCCTCGGGGATTTGGGGTGGCGATGGGGACAGGCAAGACAATAGGCATTTACGGTTGCGGGAGGCGCGCAATTCTTGCAGGTCTGACTTCTTCCCGGCGCACGGCATCCTTAAAAAGGGGTTACTTTGTGATGACCGGGCGATGACGTCCCGTGACTTTTC
>JANQKX010000738.1 GCA_028280915.1 Kiloniellaceae bacterium | reverse complement strand
TGAGCCAGGGAATAATCGGCTCCAGCGTAGCCGCCGATCTCTCCCTGCACCTCGTGGCCCAGCTCGCCATCCTGGGCGCGGCGGTCTCCTATGCCATCGCCGGCATTTTTGGACGGCGCTTTGCCGGGACCCCGCCCCTCGTCACGGCGAGCGGCCAGCTCACCGCCTCCAGCCTCATGATGTTGCCCGTGCTGATAGTGTGGCAGCCGTCGGGACAGTTGGCCATGCCCGGCCTCTGGGATTGGAGCACCATTACCTGGCTTGCCGTGCTCGGCCTGGGCCTGCTCAGCACCGCCCTGGCCTATGTGATCTTTTTCAAGATCCTGGCCGCGGCCGGGCCCACCAACCTTTTGCTGGTCACCTTCCTGATCCCGGTCAGCGCCCTCCTGCTGGGCTCCGGCATCCTGGGCGAGCCCATCCTGGCCAGCCAGATCGCCGGCATGGTTCTGATCGCCGGCGGCCTGGCCGCCGTGGACGGCTGCCTGCCGGATCTTTTGGCGCGCCGGCCCAAAAGCCTGTACCATTTCCGCAACCGCAAAGGACCCGACAGCCATGTCTGACACCGCTTTCGCCCAAGGCTTCCCAACGGACGACTCCCGCTGGGCCGCCCTCATGGACAGCAAGGACAACGGTGTGCCGCGCCCGTTTTTCTACGGCGTGAAATCCACCGGCATCTATTGCCGCCCCAACTGCGCCTCGCGCAAGCCCAAGCGGGAGAACGTGGCCTTTTTCGATTCCCCCGACGCCGCCGAGCGGGCCGGCTTCCGGGCCTGCAAGCGCTGCAAACCGGACCTGGCCGACCCGGAAAGCCGGGATTGGGAGCGGGTAACCCAGGCCTGCAAGCGCATGGCCCTGGCCGAAACCGCCCCCAGCCTGGACGAGTTGGCCCAAGAAGCCGGCCTCAGCCCCTGGCACTTCCAAAAGCTGTTCAAGGCCAAGCTGGGCATTACCCCCAAGCAGTTCGCCAAGCAGCAGCAGGCCGAGCGCTTCAAATCCGCCCTGGGCGAGGACGGCTCGGTCACCGCGGCCATCTACCAAGCCGGTTTCGGCTCCAGCAGCCGGGCCTACGAGGGCGGCGACAGCCAGCTGGGCATGCCGCCCTCCGCCTTCAAAAAAGGCGGCGCGGGCCAAGAGATCGCCTATGGCACCGCCCGCTGCTTCCTGGGCTGGGTCGTGGTGGCCCGCACCGAGCGGGGCATTTGCGCCATCGAGTTCGGCGATTCCCCCGAGGCCCTGACGGAAAGCCTGAAACGGCGTTTCCCCCAGGCCAAACTGACCTCCGCCGGAGAGGATTTCGCGGCCGCCCTGGAAAAGGTCATCGCCTTCCTGGACCGCCCCGCGGCCGGGCTGGACGTGCCCCTGGACATCCAAGGTACCGCCTTCCAGCAGCAGGTCTGGCAAGCCCTCCGGCAAATCCCCGCCGGCCAGACGGCCAGCTACAAGCAGGTGGCCCAAGCCATGGGCCGGCCCAAGGCCGCCCGCGCCGTGGCCCAGGCCTGCGCCGCCAACCCCATCGCCGTGGCCATCCCCTGCCACCGGGTGGTGCGCGGCGACGGCGACCTCAGCGGCTACCGCTGGGGCCCGGAACGCAAACGCCAACTCCTCGCCAAGGAAGCCGCCGGAACGTCCGGCTCGCCCAAGGGGCGGCGGGGGCGCGGTGAGGCATGACTCAGATGGCGGAGAGGTCGTTGGACTGGCGCGGCCAGCCCGGTAAGTTGGGATCGGGGGATCGGTGGGGTATGGCTCAGATGGTGGTGAGGTCGTTGGAGCGGATGGATTGGAGCGCCGTGGCTCGGGATCTCGACTTGCGGGGGTACGGGGTTTTGCCTGATTTGCTGGATGGCGATGACTGCGCCCGTCTGATCGCGCTCTACGGTGCGGATGCGCGCTACCGCAAGACCATCGTCATGCAGAACCACGCTTATGGCCGGGGCGAGTACCGCTACTTCGCCCGCCCCCTGCCGGAGCTGGTGGAGTCCCTACGCGCCGCCGCCTACCCCCACCTGGCCCCCATCGCCAACCGCTGGGCCGGCCAGTTGGGCCTGACGGAGCGCTATCCGGAGTCCCATGCGGCGTTCCTAGAAGCCTGCCACGCCGCCGGGCAGGCCCGCCCCACCCCGCTGCTGCTGAAGTACGGGCCGGAGGATTTCAACCGCCTGCACCAGGACACCTATGGGGCCGTCAGCTTTCCCCTGCAGATGGCCGTCCTGCTCAGCAAGCCGGGTGCGGACTTCGAGGGCGGCGAGTTCCTGCTCTCCGAACAGCGCCCGCGCACCCAGTCCAAGGCCGAGGTGGTGCCCCTCTGCCAAGGGGACGCCGTGATCTTCGCCGGCGGCCTGCGCCCCGGCCAAGGCGCCCCCAGCAAATCCGGCCAGCCCCGCCACCACCGCCTCACCCACCGCCACGGCGTCAGCCGCGTGCGCAGCGGACAACGCTACTGCCTGGGCATCATTTTCCACGATGCGGCGTGAGGGCGCGGCGGGTCCTGAAACATCTCTTGAAACCATGCTGTTCATGGACTTTGAAAGTCTTATGAATACCAACTGGAATGCTAACCTCCGCAAACCGCGCTACTCTAGCCGCCGTCGGGCGAATTCGAGCTTTTTCCGCTCGAGGTCACTTATGTGTTTTTCAAAGGGTTGGAGTAACTCCACAACCTTCAAGTAATCTTTATTGTTCCAAGCCTTTTGCAGTTTGGATCTTACGCTAGTGAGTTTTGATTGAAGCGCATACCGGTCACTCTCCCGTTCCCTAAAGGCGGACAAACTCTTAAAATAAAAGACGTTGTTTTCTAAGAGTTCTTTGCCGTACGTCAAAAGCAAGTAGGCCAAGCGCTCAATGCAGCCGGCCAGAGCCTTCGAAGTACTTGCCTGGAAAAAGGTGTAGTCTTCTCTTTTATCCACCCCCTGCATTCTCAGGATTTCCACCAAAGTGAATGGCCTTTCTTCCCCATCAAACAACAAGTCTATCTGTCCGACTTCGACACCCAGCTCGTACGACCGCCTAGAATCATAGTGAATTGTGACGAAAACTTTTTCACTTTGGAAACGCACTGAGTGACTGCCTGCGGCAACACAACGGAAGCCAAATTCAGACTCAAGAAAGGAAAACTGATTTCTTACCAAATCGAGAAATTCATCTTTCATATCAATGTCTCGAAAAAGAAAGATCCATACGAACAATTGATGTGAATATGCTAAGCCACAGACTAAGCGCGCGTTGGCTGAATTGAAAACAAAACCAAGGGAGCAATAGCATCGGCGTGCCGACCCGAAACCCCAGCGAGAACGATGCCTTGGAAATGGCGAGGGAGGTCCTGCCGAATCCGGTAACGGCGGAACGCATGCTCACGGGACTGCAGCATTTTGTCTTCGAAGTATCGGGCGCCAATGCCGCCACCGTCGTGGTACGGGCCTCGCGGCACGCGGACTTGAACGTGGCCCAAGGCGCGGTTTACTGGTCGCAGCTGCTAAGGCCGCGCGGCGTGCCCCTGCCGGAGATACTCCATGCCGACCTCTCCATGGAAAGCCACGCCTTTCCCTTTTTGATCCTGGAGCGCTTTCAGGGACAGGATTTAGGGAAGGTGGTGAACACTCTTTCCGTCGATGCCTTGCGTGAATTGGCGCGCCAGCTTGAGTCCGTGCAAGATAAAGTCACCGGCCTGCCTCCGGGCGCGGGCTATGGATTTGCACAGCGCCTTGACGGCCCTTTTCGCCATGACACCTGGGGCGACCTGATGGCGCGGCACATCGGCCGGCGCCGGCCGAGTGTCGACAGCAACTCCTTCGTCCAAGAAGCCTTGGTGGACCGGGCGGAAGTCATCCGCGATCGTTTGCAGCCCTACTTTACAAGCGTTCGTGCCACACCGTTTTTGCACGACATCACGACCAAAAACGTGATCATGAATGGCCCCCGGTTAAGCGGCATCGTGGATGTGGACGATCTCTGCTTCGGCGATCCCCTGTTTTTGCTGGGCCTGATCCGCATGGGACTGCTCGCCCACCACCGTCCCATGCTCTACGCCGACATTTGGCTCGAACTGCTGCAACCGGATAACACCCAAAAAGTGGCTCTCGATCTCTATACCGGTTGTTTTGCCCTGGCGTTTTTAAGCCAGATTGGGAAACAGGCAAACAGGTCAAAGCCGCAAGACGTGGAGCCCAGCGAGATTGCCCATTTGGAAAGTCTGGCCGATCACTACCTCAAAAGGGCGGCTGATCAGACACAAACTTGGATGTAACACCGCGAATTGCTTTGCCTGCCGAAGGTCAAAGCAACACCCCGCCCTTGTTGTGATGGCGAGCGGGTGGCCCAAGCTGGGTTTTCTGTCAAGGACGCGCACCGCGCGCCGCCTTCGCCGAACCGTCAAAGGATGGGGAGGTTATGATGCCGCTCGGTGACTACGGTTTTAGTGCACGGTACGGATGGATTGCCGATCGTTATGGGGTTTCATGGCAGCTCAATTTACCAAACCACCAAAATGATTGACTCCGGAGCCTAGCTGTTAGCCCCGGCATTTGATGGTGCCCTATGTCTGCCTGACTGATCGGCAAAATCAAATGCGGATGCCGATCAAAACACGGCTTGGAAATCCTGGTCCACAAAGCAATCTTAAGAAGCGAGCGAAAAAGCAATCGAGAAGATTTACAATCTCACCCAAGATGGTTTTGAACCTGCCCAAGCATCTGAAGACTCCTTGCCATGACCCCTTTGCCGTTTCTAAGTCCAAGCGTTCAAGCCGCGGCCGCCAAAAATTTTTGTATCGATGATGTCCGCCCATACGCTAGCGGGCAGGACTTCGTTGTGGCTCTGGGCACTTCACAAACTTTTGGACAAGTAGTCTTGCGGTACCCAAGGTCGAGATTTCTCGACGACGGCATTGACGAAAAAGTCGATGCTGTCAAGCTGCTTAAACAGGAAGCCGCCATACTGTCGGAACTCTCGAGCAACGATTTACCAGTGCCAAGGGTTGTCGGCATGATCGAGCAAGAGGAGGGCGCCTGCCTCGTGCTTGAGTTCCTGCAAGAAGACGGTAGCTCACTTCACATGGCGGAAGTTGGTCGACTGCTGCGTGGTGTCCACGCATTGCCGCCCCCCATCCGTCGAACCGTCGCTCAAACGGAAGCGACTCTGAACGAAACAATCGCCGCCTTGATTGAAAGGCGCCTTGGCCGGTTTTGCGCACAACAAGGACGTAAGTTTTGTCTGCCGTCAGCCAAGGAACTGCTTGAGATTCTGAATGCCTGGCAAGGCCGTGCTTCGCTGCTTCATATGGATGTTCGCCCTGACAATTTCGTTGTGAAACGGGGGCGGGTTATCGGAATGTTGGATTGGTCCAACGCATTGATTGGGGATCCATGGCTGGATCTCTTGCGGACGGAAGAATTCGGGTCGGCGAATGATGCCTTTTGGCAAGGATACGGGGTCATCGACGATCGGCCGCCCGCTTCAGTCGAGATCGTTTTTCGCCTGTACACAGTCGTCATGCTCTGTCTTCTGTTTACGGAATTGATACCGGACGCGAAGGCCGCCAAGCAGGCAATCAACAGATTAGACAACCTGTCAGCTGAGCTTCGTAGAATGACGTAACGACCGCTCCCCTGAATCCCGTGTCCAATGGATACCTCTATCAACCGTCCCCTCAACAAGGGCGTCAAATGGCCGGTGTTTGAGAGACGCGTCCGGGCCGGAGCCCGCCGTTCTAGGCGAAACGGCCCGGCCGTGTTTTGAAGGTCGTGTTTTTTTGGGCCGTGTTTTTAGGCCGAGCCTTTTGATCGCAAACGGATTGATTATTGGGGCGATCTGGGCCAACCTCCGGGCGGCGAAAGGACGCGCGGTGGGGCCGTCGTTTCATTGGTCTGGATCATGGAATAGGACAACGCGACCATGTCGTCATTACCAACGGATTTATCGGACTTGGGCGAAGCCCTGCTGGACAGCTACGCCAACGATCATTTTGTCAAGGCCCTCGGGCGCCGGCGCTCCACCGTCGCCAATCAGCTGGGCGAGCCCGGGCCCACGCCGGACACCCTGCAGCGCATTCTGACCCTGGCGGCGCGGGTCCCCGACCACCGCTGCGGGGTGCCCTATCGCTTTATCCGCATCGCCGGCGCAGGCCGGGCCGAGCTGGGCATGCGCCTGGGCGAGATCTATGCCGCCAAGAACGACGATGCCACGCCGTCGCAGATCGAGCGGGAACGCGGCCGCTTCACCCGGGCGCCGGTGGTGGTCTGCGTGGTGGCCAAGCTCGATCCCGACCACAAAACGCCGGTCTGGGAACAGACCCTGACCTGCGGCGCGGCCTGCCACAACCTGCTCTTGGCGGCCAGCGCCCACGGATTTGCCGCCCAGTGGATCACGGAGTGGTACGCCTACGACCCGGATGTGCTCGCCTGGCTCGGCCTGGAGGAGACGGAACAGGTGGCGGGATTTGTCTATCTGGGCACGGCCCAGATCCGCCTACAGGAACGGGCCCGTCCCGACTTGGCCCAGATCGTCTCGGACTTCACGCCGCCGGCATCCGATGAGTAGACCCGGGGCCTGACCTAAGCGGCCGGCCCTAAAAATCCGGCTTCATCACCATCAAGGCGAAAATCAGCAAAAAGCTGATGAAGGCGGGCCAGCCGAGCCAAAACCACTGTCTCATGGCGGCGTGATAAGCCGGGGGCAAGGCCCCGCCCCGCGCCGCCGCCGCATGGGCCAGGTCCCGCAGGCGGAACTGCAGGAAGACCACCCGCAGCCAGCAGGCACTGGCCAAGATGTAGAGCCCATAGCTCAGCATGAGCCAGGGGGCATGGGGGTCATAGCCGGCCATGACGATCAAAAAAATGCCGCTCACCGGCTGGACCACGGCGGCGGGCGTGGTGAACAGCCAATCGGCCAAGACCGTATTCCGGGCGGCCGCGGCGATCGCCGCCGGGTCGCCGCGCAGGTGGGTGGCGTACATGTGGAAGGCCGTGCCCAGGCCGGTACCGAACAGGATCGTGGCGGAGAGGATGTGGACCCATTTGACCCAGAGGTAGGGATCGCTCACCGCTCCTGCTCCAACACGCGGTGAACCAGGATCAGGGCGATGATGGGCAGGTTCTTCAGCAGGCCGCCGAAGAGATCGCCCCAGAGCCCGGGGGCGACGAGGCTGAGCCCGAGGGTGTAGCCCAGCACCAGGGTCAGCTGCACGGCCGCCATGAACTTCAGGCGCCAGGCCAGGATCAGCGCCAGGGCGATGGCCAGGTCAAGGGCGCCCATGACCCGGGCCAAGGCCTCGGACAGGCTTGCGTCACCGGTCAGGGGCGCCAGCACTTGGTGGATCTGGGCGGCATCGCCGAACAGGCCGAGCAAGCCCGAAACCAGCCACAGCAGGGCCAGGACGAGACGCACGACGGGCCGCAGCAGGTAGAGCCGGGCGTGCCACAGGTCCTGGGTTTCCGCCGGCCGTCCGGCCAGGGTCGCCGACAAGCCCCGCACGGCCACGCCGGTGGCGCGGGCAAAACCATCGCCATCGCCGGTGAGCCGGCCTTGGAACTGGGCCAAGGCGGTGGTGGTCACGGGGTGCAGCTGGGCCACATCGCCCAGGCGGGCCAAGGCACTGGCTAGGCTGAAGGGGACGGAAAGTGTCCGCGCGCCCTTGAGGCCGAGCCAGCCACGGTAGGCCAGGACGGCCCGCCGCAGGGTCATGCGCTCCGGGCTGGCCGGCTCCAACACCCTACCGGCGCCGCGGTCGCTTTCCAGCAGGGCCACTACGCCGGCCGCCAGGTCGTCCTTGTGGATGAAGTCCATCTCCTGGCCGCCATCGCCGATCAATGGCACGGCCAAGGGAAAAGCGGCCAGGGCGCGCAAGAAAGACGTGCCGCCGTAAGAGCCCTCACCGATGACCACGGTTGGCCGCAAAAGGGTCCAGGGGAGATCCCGCGCCATCAAGGCGGCATCACCGGCAGCTTTGCTGCGGGCGAAGACCGTTTCGGATTCGCCAATGCCCACGGCGGAGATTTGGATGACGCGGACGACGCCAGCCGCCTCGCAAGCCTGAAAGAGGGCCGCCGGCGCATCCCGGTGCACGGCCCAGGCATCCCGGTCGCGGCGGGGCTGAAGCACCCCGGCCGCGTTCACCACCCCATCGATGCCCGTCAGGTGGGGCCGCCAAAACCCGGCTTGGTGCGATTCGGCCCGGCATAGGTCCACCTGAAGCGCGGTGGCGGCGGGAAAGCGGCGGCGCCAGACCTCTGCGTCCCGCACCACGCCGGTCACGGCGTGGCCGGCGCGCAGCAAGGCGGACACCATGGCCGCGCCGATGAAGCCGTTCGCCCCCAAGACCATCACATGCATGAACCACCCCCGACTCCGCACCCCGAATGCCGCAGGCTAGCAGCAGTTGAAGGCAATCCAAAGGAACAAGGTGCAGGCGTTGAAGACCGCCAAAAGGCGTGAAGACTCAAAAAGAGCCGCTGTGGGAGCAGCCCGGGGAGACTCAAAAAGAGCCGCTGTGGGAGCGGCTCGAGTTTGAAGCTGAGACAGAGCACTTAGGACTATGCTCTCGGCAAAGGGACCGTGCCACGGATACATGACAGTGGTTTGACAGCCGGCGAAATTAAACCCGGGCCGCCGGCCCTAGTCGAAGCGGCGGAAGTTGGCGTCGCCGTCGCGGGCGATTTGGTCCACCAGGCCGACCTCCCAGGTCAGGTAGTCGCGCATTTCCTGCGCCATCTCCGCCGGGTCCCCGTAGGGCTTTTCCCAGGCATCGTCGTCGTCGCAAAGCGCCCAGGTCAGGCCTTCTTCAAGGGGCCATCCCTGATCGCGCCAGGCCGCCGTGCCCCCATCCAGGCCGCGCAGCAAGGTATGGGGCAGAGCGGCGGCCAAGTCGGGCATGGCCAGGCGGATCATGCGGGGATCGTCGGCGGTGACGATGATCAGGCCGAAGGTGGCCAAGTGGCGCTTCAGGTGGTCGAAGCGCCCGCGCAGGGCCCAAGCGGCACCGGGGATATGTCCCTGGCGGTAGACCGGAGACGGGCTCAGGTCGATGACCCCGGCGGGCTCCCCGGAATCCAAGATAGCTTTCAGTTCCAAGGCGGAAACACTGTCAACGGGAGACAGATGCAAAACTGCGGGGAGGTCGGGCAGTGGCGCGGCGCCCGTCTCCAACGGCCCCGCTAGGCCGCCTTCGAGCACGGCCACGTGGCGCCAGCCCATTTGAATCAGCCAGGAAGCGGTCATGGTGGCGCGCACGCCGGTATCGTCGATCAAAACGACGCGGGCCCCCAGCACGCCCAGGTATTCGTCGGTGGCCTGAACCAACTGTCCGCCCGGCGCGGAACGGGAACCGGGCAAGTGGCCGGCTGCGAACTCCTCCGGCCCACGCACGTCCAAGAGGAACAGGCTGCGGCTGTCCGTCTCGGCCTGCCAGGCCGACAGCTCAGCCCGGGAGATGGTTTGAACCCCGAAGCGCTCCACCACCCGGCGGGCGGCCTCTTGCGCGGCCCGCAAGCCGGCCGGACTGGGCGGCGGCGCGGCGGTGGTCTCGCCGTGGGCCAGGGAGAGGCCCGCTAGGTGCCAGCCCATGGTGCCGTCCTTGAGCGCCGCCACGGGATTGGGGATGCCGGCGTTGACCAGGGATTGGGCGCCGATGATGGAGCGGGTGCGCCCGGCACAGTTGACCACCACCAGGGTTTCCGGATCGGGTGCCATGTCATGCACCCGGTAGACCAGTTCGGCGCCGGGCGCGTCCACGCCGCCGGGAATGGACATGTCCCGGAATTCCGCCATGGGCCGGCTGTCCAGAATCACCATGTCGCGGTCCTCTCGGGACAGACGCGCCACCTCCGCGGCCGGGAGATGGGGCGTGCCGTAGGTAACCTCGACAAACTCCCCGAAAGCCTTGCTGGGCACATTGACCCCGGAGAACACCTCGTAGCCGGCGGCGGCCCAGGCGGCCACGCCGCCTTGCAGCAGGGAGATATCTTCATAACCCAAGAGGGCCAACCGCGTGGCCGCGTGCTCGGCCAGGCCGCCATCGGCATCACCGCCGTCGCAGAGCACGATGGGCACCCGCCGACAGGGCAGCAGATCAGGGGCCAGGAGTTCCAGGCGGCTGACGGGCAAACAGGCGGCAAAGAACAGATGACCACGGCCGTAGACGCTCTGCTCCCGCACGTCCAAGAGGGCCAGTTCCCCCTCACCGTCGTGCAGGCCGCGCAGTCTTTTTTTCAAGTCTTGGGGAGAGATCTGCTTCACGGGGTTTTCCTTGTTTACCGAACGGAGCCGGAGCCAGTGTGGGGCCGTGGAGCGCCGGGGCCAAGGGGAGACTTGCATTGCCGGGCCAAGATGTCTATCGACTGGGCGTGTCGCGTCTTTTCGGTTTGGGAGGTTTGTGTGCCCAGTCTCGCGCAAGGGGCCATAGAGATTTTGCGCTGCGCCGACGCGGCGGAAAAAGCCCGCCTGAGCGCCGACCAAGCCGCCGCCTGGCGCCGGGGCGACCTGGACCCGCCATCGGAAACAACAGAAGCCGCCAGCGCGCCGCCAAACCGCCCGGGGCGGCCGGGCCGCCCGGAACTGGTGCCGCCCCGGCTGGTGAAGCGCCGACGCATCACCTCGGGCAGCGCCGGGCGCATCGCCCTCTTGCACGCCTTGGCCCATATCGAACTGAACGCCATCGATTTGGCCTGGGACATGGTGGCGCGCTTTGGCCAGGAGAGCTTGCCCCGGGCCTTTTACGACGACTGGGTGCGGGTCGGCGATGAGGAGGCCCGGCACTTCTTGCTGCTGCGGGACCGACTGAGCGACCTGGGCGCCGCTTATGGGGACCTGCCGGCCCATGACGGCCTGTGGGAAGCGGCCGCGGCCACGGCCCACGACCTGCTGGCCCGCCTGGCCGTGGTGCCCTTGGTGCTGGAAGCCCGCGGCCTGGACGTGACCCCGGCCATGATCGACAAACTCCTGGACGTGGGTGACGCGGCCAGCGCCGAGGCCCTCAAGATCATCTACGCCGACGAGATTGGCCATGTGGCCATCGGCAAGCGCTGGTTCGATTTTCTGTGCGACCGGCGTGACCTGAATCCCCAAGAGGCCTGGCAGGATCTGGTGGCCCGCTACTTCAAGGGCAGCCTCAAGCCCCCCTTCAACGGCCCCGCCCGGGCCGAGGCCGGCCTGCCCGAGAGTTTTTACGCGCCCCTGGCCGGGTAGCCGGACAGCAAGCTACATTAACGGTTGACTGTAATCACATAAGTTACTACATTCGTGACTACACTAGTTATCACTACGATGGATTAGTTTGGTGCAAGACGTCAAGCTCAGAAAAATCGGCAATTCCATTGGAACGAATTTTAAAAGCGAATCCTTGGCGATTGCCGGCTTTGCCGAAGGCGATCGCCTGAACGTTCATGCGGAAGACGGTAAGATCTTGCTGACCAAGGCCGATGATACATTTGGCAAGTGCATGGAGGCCTATGGGGTCTGCAAGCAGCGTTATGCCCGAACACTGGCCGAATTGGCCAAATGA
This sequence comes from Kiloniellaceae bacterium, assembly GCA_028280915.1. GTDB lineage: Bacteria > Pseudomonadota > Alphaproteobacteria > Kiloniellales > Kiloniellaceae > JANQKX01. The sequence goes on along the minus strand of JANQKX010000738.1, from coordinate 613 downwards.
TTGAAGATCCGGCCTTTCCCATCAAAGAGGCCCTGCTCGCCGCTTACAAAGATCAGATCGAAACCCACGGCGGCTCTCATGGTGTAAGGGACGAAGGTGGGCTCGACGCAGCACTTGCTCGTGCCGAGCAGATCAGAGCCTATGCGGAAACACCACCAGATTTGTTCCAATTGGCCGCCGCAATTTGCTACGGCATCACACGCATCCGCCATCCTTTCGTGGACGGGAACAAGCGCATGGGCTTTATTGCGCTGCATATGACCCTGTGGATCAACGGATTTTATCTAGATGCCACGGAAGCCGATGCAGCCAAAATCATGATTGGTGTGAGCGAAGGCAGCGTATCCGAGAATGACCTTGTAAAATGGGTGTCTGACCATTCTTTTGAACGTGATCAAGAAGAAGGCTAACCGGACGCCGCCGCCTCGGCCACTGCCGGCAGCAAGCGGTGGCTGTGCAGGTGCTGGTAGTGGGGCAGGCAGATTTCGTAGAGTTCCTTGGCCCGGTCGGGAGCGTCGGAGATGTCGTAGACTTTGCGGGGCTGGGGCTTGAGGCCGTCGGAGTTGCGCAGGTTTTCGTGCCAGGAGCCGCCGTCGTACCAGCTCACCTCGTC
>JANQKX010000721.1 GCA_028280915.1 Kiloniellaceae bacterium | reverse complement strand
AGTACCATGGGCGGACTGGAGGGAATCTACTTGGGAGATAACTGCAGCCTTCTCTACCCTCATAGAGGAGAAAAAAGCATGGAGGCAGCCAAAGGGATTGAGCTAGACTAGCTTTGTGCAAAATTGCATCCAGCACTTTTGTGAGCCGAAGCTGAGGATTCCGTCCATGTTTGTGGTAGACATTTTTGTTGCTTTCATGGATGGACTAAAGCTAGTGATCCACCAGTGGATCACCCCTCATGTGGACACCTTGGGACAGACCCAGCCGTCTCGGCGCAGCGGCCCAGGTTCCGTCCGTCTCCCGCCAAGCGGTAGAGGGGCCAGAGGGCGCCGATCCACAGGGCGATACCCGCCAGGTGGGCCAGCAGAACGAAGGCCGCCCAAGCGGCCTCCTGATCCAGCCCATGGCCGACGCGGGCAAAGGCCCACAGGGCCAAAAAGGCGCCCACGAGCCCCAAAAAGCCACCTCCCATAAGGCCGCCACCCCTTGGTCCACCAACCCTGGGCCGAAAGGTGGCGGCGATCAGCAAGGCCAGCCCGGACAGGCGGTAGGCCAAGGCTTCCCCCACCGGGGTTTGCCACAGCAGACGCAGCATCTCCCCGTCCGCCAGGCCGGACCACTCGCCGGTCAGGGCGGCCGCCCGCAGGGCATAGGTGAGGCAGCCGGCGCCGAGCCCCAGAACGGCCAGCGCCGCCTGGACCCGCCGGCCGGCCCGGCCCAAGTCCTCGTCGGCGGTGGGAAACACCAGGCGAAACAGCTGAGTGCCGGCGGCGCCAAGGACCCCAATGTACAGCAGCCACTTGCCGGCGGCCGAGGCCAGCGCCCAGGGATCGGCGGCCACTTCGCCCCAAATCATGGGCCCGGCGCCTCATTCCACCTGAAAGGAAAAGCTGCCCTGCATGGCGTGGCCGTCCTCGCCCAGGCCGCGCCACTTGATGGTATAGACCCCGGGGCCATCGTCCGGCAGGGGCAGGCTGAAGTCGTGCAGGAAGGCCTTTTGCGCGCCCAGGTCCAAGGCCACCGGCGCGTGGTCGCCATGGCTCATCTGCACCTTGGTCAGGCGGATTTTTTTGTCGAAGATCATGGTCACGGCGGCGGGCGCCCCTTGCACCACCGCGCCGTCGGCCGGATGGGTCTGGCTGACCTTGGAATGGGCCCAGGCGGCGGGGCCCAGACCCATCGCCAACAAAATCATGAAACCGGCGACAATCCAGTGGCCCATGGCAAATTCCCTCCGTCTATCGGCTTCCCGGCTTGCCCGAAAGCGTGTCCTGTCTTTAAGCTTTCCAGTAACTGGAAGGTCAAGGAAAAACCATGAAGATATCCGAAGCCGCGGCGGTCTGCGGCCTGCCGGTCAAGACCGTGCGCTATTATGCCGACATCGGCCTGGTGGCGGCGCCGGCCCGGGGGACCTCGGGCTATCGCCACTACGACCAGGCGGCCATTCGCAAGCTGATCTTTGTCCGCCGGGCCCGGGCCTTCGGCTTTTCCATCGACGATTGCCGGGAGCTGCTCAGCCTCTACGAAGACCGCCACCGCTCCAGCGCCGACGTGCGCCACATCGCCCTGCGGCGCCTGCGGGACATCGAGCAAAAGCAAAAAGAGCTGCAAAGCCTGCACGATGACCTGGCCCATCTGGTCGACGCCTGTCGCGGCGATAGCCGTCCCAACTGCCCGATCATCGACTATTTGAGCTAACGGCGGCAGGGGACGGCTCGCCGATTTGGCGGATCCGCCGCGCCAGGGCTTGCGCGAGATCCAGGTCCACGCCGCCGGTTGCATCGCCCAGATCCACGCGGACCCGCTGCTGATCCCGGACCGGACGTTTCAAGGCGCCGCCGGACAGGCAAAGCCGCCCCGCTTTTTCCAGCTTCTGCAGCCGGTTGCGCGACAGGCCGAGCTGGCCGGCCAGGAGCCGGTCGGTCCGCAGGGCGGTGGGCACGGGAACCGCCAGCAAAATCTCCAGAGCGGAGTAGGGCGGGGCACCTTGCGACAGGACCTCCTGGCGTAGGCCGACCTCCGGGAACTCCCGGATCTGATCCGTGCTGCGCCGCAGCTGGTCCACGTCGAAGGCCACCTTGGCCGCCAAGGCGGGGTCGTTGGCGTGGAGCGCCTGCAGCAGCGCGCCGTCGATCTCCTGGCGCGGGCGCCGCTCGATGATCGGCCGGTTCCACGGACTGCCGCAGCTTTGGCAGTGGTAGATCAGCCAGGCATCCAGTTTCTTGCCGTTGGCGTTGATCCGGAATTTTCCGGAGGATTGAAAGAACTTGGCCCCGTGGCATCTGCGGCAGGGGCGCAGGGGTTGTGGCGCCTCGTTGGGGGTGATGACCCAACGGAGGCGAAGGGTGCCGGACATCTCGCCTTGACCTTTCCGATGGCGGCCCATCGGGGGTGCGGCGAGAAAGCCCGGCCAGGGCCCGCGGCGCGGCAATCAAGGCAGGGCAGAAAAACTGTCGTGGAAGGGCGCCAGGCGGAAGGAGCTAGACCCAGGGGGCTAGAAGTGGGGCGCCGGACGAGATCCATGAAACAGGCTGTCAGCCTTGTATGCCAAACCGGTCTCGAACCGCCACCCCAATGGACGCATGACAACAAGCGTGACGGCCCCGGCGCTTTCACAAGGGCGCCATCACGGGAAATTGGGGAAATTGGTGAGACCGGCGGTTATGAAGGCAAAATCAAAAGCCTCTGGCATTTCAATGGAATGAGGTCTCTTTATCAGACTAAGGGAATCTTCGCGAGCGAAAACAGCACCGGTCGTTTTCCAATCGATCAGTCTGAATCCGAACCGCGCCGCGCCGCGGCCTGTTATACTGCCGCTCGAACCTTTTCGGGGAGGACAAGATGCTCGCAGGCGCCATGTTGCTTTGGTTCGTTTTGACGGCCCTCAGCGTGGCCTTCGTGGTGTGGGATTCCGTGACCAACGGGGTGACCTCCTGGGTCCAGCGCCTGGCCTGGATTCTGGTGACTCTTTATGCCGGGCCGGTGGGGGCGTTCTTTTACCTCCTGAGCTGCCGCCGGCCGTTTCCCGGCGGCCACGACCGCTTTACCAAGGCGGTGTGGAAGCAGGGCCTAAACAGCGAAATGCACTGCCTGGCCGGCGATGCCACCGGCATCGTTATCGCCGCGTCCATCGTGCCCCTCTTCGGCCTTAGCAACGGCTGGGACGCCGCCATCGAATATCTGGCCGG
>JANQKX010000637.1 GCA_028280915.1 Kiloniellaceae bacterium | reverse complement strand
GACGAGTTCCAGAACGAGCGCGGCATCAAGATCCGTATCGACCGCTCCCGCGACGCTCTTTTGACCGATTTTGGCAAGGCCACCCTCAAGGACCGCTATTTGATGAACGGCGAGTCCTTTCAGGACCTCTTTGCCCGCGTAGCCGCCCACTTCGCCGACGACACGGCCCATGGCCAGCGCATTTATGACTATATCTCCCGCCTATGGTTCATGCCGGCCACGCCAGTGCTGTCCAACGGCGGCACCACCCGGGGCCTGCCCATTTCCTGCTTCTTGAACGAAGCGGGCGATAGCCTGGAGGGCATCGTGGGCCTGTGGAACGAAAACGTCTGGCTGGCGGCCCGCGGCGGCGGCATCGGCAGCTATTGGGGCAACCTGCGCTCCATCGGCGAACGGGTCGGCCACAACGGCAAGACCTCGGGCGTCATCCCCTTCGTGCGGGTCATGGATTCCCTGACCCTGGCCATTTCCCAAGGCTCCCTGCGGCGCGGCTCGGCGGCCTGCTACATGCCCATCTCCCACCCGGAGATCGAGGAATTCATCGAAATGCGCCGTCCCACCGGCGGCGACCCCAACCGTAAGGCCTTGAACCTGCACCACGGGGTCATGATTTCCGATGCCTTCATGCGCGCGGTGGAAGAAGACGGGGAATGGGCCCTGATCAGCCCCAAGGACAACGCGCCCCTGCGCAAGGTCAAGGCCCGGGACCTGTGGATCCGCATCCTGACCTCGCGCATCGAAACCGGCGAGCCTTACATCGTCTATGGCGACACGGTGAACCGTCAGATCCCCGAGCACCACAAGCTGGCCGGGCTGACGGTCAAGACCTCGAACCTGTGCTCGGAAATCACCCTGCCCACCGGCCAGGATCACCTGGGCGAGGAGCGCACGGCGGTGTGCTGCCTGTCCTCGCTGAACCTGGAGACCTATCTACAATGGCACGACGTTCCCGGCTTTATCGAGGACGTCATGCGCTTCCTGGACAACGTGCTCAGCGACTTCATCGCCAACGCGCCGGATTCCATGTCCCGCGCCAGCTACGCGGCCCAGCGGGAGCGCTCGGTGGGCCTGGGGGTCATGGGTTTCCATTCTTTCCTACAAGCCAACGGCCTGCCCTTGGAAAGCGCCTTGGCGAAGGTGTGGAACAACCGTATTTTCAAACACGTACGTCGTGATGCTGATGCTGCCTCTAAAAAGCTGGCGGCCGAGCGGGGCGCTTGCCCCGACGCGGCGGAGTTCGGCGTGGCCGAGCGCTTTTCCAACAAGCTGGCGATCGCCCCCACCGCCTCCATCTCGATCATTTGCGGCGGCGCGTCGCCGGGCATCGAACCGAACGTGGCCAACAGCTTCACCCACAAGACCCTGTCCGGCTCCTTTGGCGTTCGAAACAAATACTTAGAGGCGCTTCTTGAGGAAAAAGGCGTCAATAACGAGGAGACCTGGAGTTCCATTACCCTGCACGAGGGTTCGGTCCAGCATCTGGACTGCTTGAGCGATGATGAAAAGGACATCTTCAAGACCGCCTTCGAGATCGACCCGCGCTGGCTGATCGAGCATGCCGCGGACCGGGCGCCGCAGATTTGCCAGGCTCAGTCCTTGAATATCTTCCTGCCCGCGGACGTGCACAAGCGGGACCTGCACCAGATCCATTACCAGGCGTGGAAAAAGGGCGTGAAGTCCCTTTATTACTGCCGCTCCAAGTCCATCCAGCGGGCGGAATCCCGGGTCTCGGCCCAACCGACCACGGCGGTGCCCCACCTGGGCAAGATTTCCGCCAAGGACGCTCCGGCGGTAAGGGTGGATTACGAGGAATGTCTAGCTTGTCAATAGGATAAAGCTAGAAGTTAAGAAAAGACTTGGCAAAAGGGGCCGGCCTGTAGTCGGCCCCAAAAGACCGTCAATCAGCCAAACGCAGTTTGCGCCCCTTCGTCGGGCCATGGGAGAAGATCAAAAAATGTCGTTGTTGGACGCCAGCCCGGTTTACAAACCCTTCCGCTACCCCTGGGCCTATGACGCCTGGCTGATGCAGCAGCGCATTCATTGGCTGCCCGAGGAGGTGCCGCTGGCCGATGACGTGAAGGATTGGCAGCACAAGCTGACGCCGGCAGAAAAGAACCTTCTGACCCAGATCTTCCGCTTCTTCACCCAGTCGGACGTGGAGGTCAACAACTGCTACATGCGGCACTATTCCAGGGTTTTTAAGCCCACGGAAGTACAGATGATGCTGGCCGCCTTTTCCAACATGGAAACCGTGCACATCGCCGCCTACTCCCATCTTCTGGACACCATCGGCATGCCCGAGACGGAGTATTCGGCCTTCCTGCACTACAAGGCCATGAAGGACAAATACGACTACATGCACGAGTTCGGCTGCGACACCACCGAGGAGATCGCCAAGACCCTGGCCGTTTTCGGCGCCTTCACCGAAGGCCTGCAGCTCTTTGCGTCCTTCGCCATCTTGTTGAATTTCCCGCGCTTTAACAAAATGAAGGGCATGGGCCAGATCGTCACCTGGTCGGTGCGGGACGAAACCCTGCACACCCAATCGGCCATTCGCCTGTTCAAGACCCTCTTGGAGGAGAACCCGGAGATCTGGACCCCGGACTTCGAGCGGGATCTTTACAAATCCTGCGAAACCATTGTAACGCATGAAGATGCCTTCATCGACCTGGCCTTCGAGCAAGGCGGCGTGGAGGGCCTGGAGGCGGCCGAGGTGAAGGCCTATATCCGCTATATCGCCGACCGGCGCCTGAGCCAGCTGGGCCTGCAGCCCATCTACCGCATCACGGAAAACCCCTTGAGCTGGATCGACACCATGTTGAACGGGGTGGAACACGTGAATTTCTTTGAAAACCGCGCCACCGAATATTCAAAAGCGGCCACGCAAGGGACCTGGGACGAGGCCTTTGACTGAAAGTTAAAGATTGGGGTCTATTGATTTTGCACACGTACCGCCGGCCTGTTAAACACCGCCGATACGGGCTCACCGTTCCCACCAGGGGCGCCACCCGTTATCGCTACCGGCCGGTCCTTCGCACACAGCTATTTCAGGATCCCTCTCTCATGAGCACCGCGGCACAGCCCCAATCCACCGATCTTTTCGCCGATGGCCAGGCCCTCTTGGCCGAGTTGACCCGCATCGCCCACGAGGCGGGGGAAGTGATCCTGGACATCTATGACCAGGGCGACGATGTCCAGGTGCAGGTCAAGGAGGATTCCTCGCCGGTCACCGCCGCCGACGAAGCGGCCGAGGCGGTCATTCTCAAGGCTCTGGAAGAGCTGAGCCCGGGCATTCCCGTCGTCGCCGAGGAAGCGGCCGCGGCCGGGCATTTGCCGGATGTGTCCGCCGGGCGTTTCTGGCTGGTCGACCCCCTGGACGGCACCAAGGAATTCATCAGCCGCAACGGGGAATTCACCGTCAACATTGCCCTGGTGGAGGACGGCGTGCCCGTGGCCGGCGTGGTCTACGCCCCCGCCAAGGAACGACTTTGGGCTGGCGTGGGGATGACCGGACAGCCACTTTACGCCCACTTCGTGGTGATGAATGAGGACGCCCAAGCGATCGAAACCCGCGCCATCCCGGACAGCGGCGCCGTGGTGGTGGCGAGCCGCCGGCACGGCAGCGGCGAGGCGCTGGACACCTTCCTGGCCAGCTACACCGTGGCCGACATGATCAGCGCCGGCTCGTCCTTGAAGTTCTGCCTGGTAGCCAGCGCCCAGGCCGACCTCTACCCCCGTTTCGGCCGCACCATGGAATGGGACACGGCGGCCGGTCACGCGGTGCTGCGGGCCGCCGGCGGCGCGGTCTTCGCGCAAGACGGCAGCCCCCTGACCTACGGCAAGCCAGGCTTTGAAAACCCCCACTTCTACGCCGTCGGCAAGGCGGACTGAAGGCAAGCCTTCCCCGATAACCCACTGTGATTCCACAAAAAGGGCACGGTGTGCCCGCCTGCCCGTCCTACCAGCCGGTGCAGCGGGGCCAGAATGCCTCGGGCGCCTGGTCCGGCCCCAGCACGTGGTAGCCGGGATGGGCCGCGGCCGTCATGCACACATGGTTGGGCAGCACCAGCACCCGGCGGCCCAGGGGAAAGGCGTCATAGGGCAGATCCCGGCCGGCCGGGGCGGCAATGAGGCCATGCTCCTGATGCACCTCGGCCACGTAGTAGCCCTCATCGCTTGGGGCAAAACCGCCGGCGCCATCGGGCGCGGCCAAAAGGCCGTACCCCACCTCACCTTGCCGGTTCGCCGCGCTCAGATCCTTGGATAGGGCCAGGCCGCCCGCGTCGATCAAGATCCGCCCGGCCGCCCGGTTGTGCCCGATCACCGTGGCCAGCACGGCCACCGCCAGGCCGTCGGTCCCATGGGAGCCCAGGTCCACCTGCATGAGATCGCCCAGGGTATAGACCCCCGGCCGCATCTCGGTCACCCCGGTCAAATGCCGGGCATGTACCGCCGTGGGGGTGGACCCCACCGAGACCACGGGGCAAGGCAGGCCGGCACCGCGCAAAGCCTCGGCCGCCGCCACCGCCGCCGCCCGTTCCTCTTCGGCGATTTGCTGAATGGCAGCCACCGTGGTGCAGCCATAAGAATGACCGGCGTGCACCAAGACCCCGCCCAGGGCCAGGCCCGGCGCGTCATGTATCGCCCGGCCAAGGGCAACAACGGCATCGTCCACGGGGGGCAAGCCACCCCGCCGGCCGCCGGAATCGATCTCGATCAGCAAGGTGAAGCCGGGGTTGCCCGACATGGATTGGGCCGCCGCCGACAGGGCCGGCACCCCCGCCGGATTGTCGGTCAGCAAGGTCATCCGGGCGCCACTGGCCTGCAGCGCGGCGATCTTGGCCAGCTTTTGCGGCACCATCCCCACCGCATAGGTCATGTCCGTGAAGCCTTCGCCCAGGAAATAGGCCGCCTCGGCCAGGGTGGAAACGGTGATGCCGCCGAACTGGCCGTGGGTGGCGATCCGCGCCACCTCCCCCGACTTGGCGGTTTTCAGGTGGGGCCGCAGCTTGACGCCCAGCGCCTCGGCCCGCGCGGCCATGCGGGCACAGTTCCGCTCCAACACGGGGCGGCTTAGCAACAAGGCGGGCGTATCCAGGTGTTCCAGGCTCATGGACAGGACTTTAGGCCGGCGGGCCGCCGTCGTCGATTCTTTTGCGTCTTCATGGAAAATCCGGGTCCCTTTGCTCCGAGCAACTTTGTGCCGTCGCCGTGAATTTAAGCCATGCCATCCACCTGCCGACCGCATATTGTGTCCCTCTGGAACGGAAAAGATCGGAGATTTTGCCATGGCGGGCCGTGTTTTGATCGTGGGGGCTGGGATTGTGGGGCTGTCCACCGCGTACTGGCTGAAAAAGCGGGGTCTGGAAGTGACGGTGGTGGAACGGGGGCCCATCCCCTGCCCCACCGCGTCGTCATCGGACCACCACCGGCTGATTCGCTATGTCTATGGCGACGACGCGGGTTATTGCGCCCGCATGGTGGAGGGTTATGCCGCCTGGCGGGAGATGTGGGCCGACCTGCGGGAGGATCCGGCCTATTACTACCAAGCCACGGGCATGCTGGCGGCCAGCCAGGAACAGGGGGACTACACCGACCGCTCCCGCGTGGCCATGGAGGGCCTGGGCCTGCCCTTCGAACGGGTGGAAGGCGGCGCGCTCGCCGAACGTTTTCCCTTCCTGGAGGCCGACGCCTTTTCCTACGCCTTGGTCAGCGAGGGCGGCGCCCTCATGGCTAACCGGATCTTGACCGACCTGGCCCAGTGGCTGCGCGAGGCCGGCGCCGAGATCTTGGAGTTTTCCCCGGTCACAAAGGTCGATGCGGCGGGCGGCCAGGTCCAACTAAGCGACGGCCGCGCCTTGAGCGCCGATCTGGTGGTGGTGAGCGCCGGGGTGGCCACGGCCCAATTGGTCCCCGACCTGGCCGCCAACCTGACCCCGGTGCGCAGCCTCATCGTCTATGCCGAGCCACCCCGGGACCTGCGCGCGGCCTGGGCCGGAGCGCCCTGCTGGACCGACCTGGGCGGGGCAACGGACCTTTGGGGCATGTCGCCGGTGGATGCCCTGCCCCTGAAGCTGGGCAACGGTGCCATGGGCAGCAGCGACCCCGCCCCCGACAACCGCAGCATCAGCCCCGCGGAGGTGGCCGAACTCATGGCCAGCTACCGTGGCTATTTCCGGGGCATCGACGATTTTCGGGTGCGCTGGGGCGCCGCCAACTACTGGACCCAAACACCCCAGTCCCAGTTCCAGCTGATCCAGCGGGACCGGGCCCTGATCGCCGCCGCCTGCGCCGGTCACGGCTTCAAATTCGGCGCCCTCAGCGGCCGCGACGTGGCCCGCGCCGCCGCCGGCGAAGCCCCCGTGGCAGAGGTCGCGGCGCAGATGGCGGCGCGGGGATAGTCTTAAACTCCGAATGGCAAGCCGCCTTAAGTTTGCCGGTAAGTCATTAGGTTAAATGGCTTTTGTGGATCGAGGGGTTTGCGAACACCTCGCCCCGTTTTCGGGTTTTATCAGGGTTTAATAGATTATAATTGAAACCTTTTATATTTCTTTATAACCGATTATATTTTGATATAACTTGGTAGATCCTTAGAGAGGCTCATCATGGATCCGGTCAGAAACCCATTCGCGCCTGGAGCAGGATCTCAACCCCCAGAGCTGGCGGGAAGAGATGATATCGTCTACGACGCCTCCATCGCCCTGCAGCGCGTTTTAATCGGCCGGCACGATAGATCACAAATCCTCTTGGGCTTACGCGGCACCGGCAAAACGGTGTTGTTGAACAAAATCGAACAACTCGCCGAAGACCACAATCACCTGACAGGGTTTATCGAGGCGCCGGAAAACAATTCCCTGCCCAATCTATTGTATCCAAAGCTTCACCAGGCTCTGCGCCGGATGTCGGCCATTGAGAGTGCGAAGGCCCATGCGCATAGCGCCCTGCGCGCTCTGCGGGGTTTCGCCAGCGCGTTTAACATCTCCATCGGCGATTTTTCCATTTCGGTCGACCCGGAAACGGGTACGGCGGACAGCGGCAACCTTGCTTTCGACCTTGGAGATCTGTTCCTGCGTGTCGGTGAAACCGCAAAGGCCGGCGGCATTGCTTGGACCCTTCTCATAGATGAAATTCAATACCTATCGGAAACCGAGCTATCGGCATTGATTGTCGCCATACATCGCGCCAATCAACGACAACTGCCCATCATGTTTTTTGGCGCCGGGCTGCCCCAAATTGCCGCTTTGACGGGCGAGGCGAAATCTTACGCTGAGCGCCTTTTCACCTACCCCGCGGTGGGCGCCTTGGATCAGACATCGGCCAGGATCGCCGTGCAAAAGCCAATCGAATCCGAGGGTGAAAGCATCGCACCAGCCGCGCTGGAGCTGATTGTCGAACGAACCCAAGGCTATCCGTTTTTTCTACAAGAGTGGGGCTTTCAAGCCTGGAACATGGCCATGCAGTCCCCCATAAGCCGCCAAGATGTGGAAGAAGCATCAAAAGCCGCGCTCCGACGTTTGGATGAGGGATTTTTCCGAGTCCGATTTGACCGTCTGACGCGCAAGGAGCGAGATTATGTCTTCGCCATGGCCGCGCTCGGAAAAGGACCCTACAGGTCCTCCGACGTTGCCGAACACTTGGGAGAAAGCACCCAATCACTGGGGCCGTGCCGCGCCAAGCTGATTCACAAAGGCATGATCTACAGCCCCGCCTATGGCGACATCGCCTTTACGGTGCCCATGTTTGAGGACTACTTACTGCGAATGTAGCCATGTTCGGCACAGCAAAGCCCGTCATAAGGCCACGAGATCAAATCAAAAGACGAAAAGAAGACCGCTGGCGGTTACTCGATGGAGCTGGCGCCTTGCATGAGTTCGCTGAAGCTGCCGCCTTGGAAGAGGGCGCAGACTTTTTCCATGAGTTCGGAGGGGTAGCCCGCGTCGCTGTAGAGGTTGCAGCGGAAGGCGGCCGAGGAGGGGAAATAAAAGTCGCCGTTGCAGCGCCCTTCGATGGCCGCGTTGTCAAAGCCCAAAAAGGCCTGGTAGTCGCATTCGGCCCGTTCCAGCTGATAAAGGCTCAAGTCTTGCTGAACCGCCTGAGCCGGTGCTGGGAGCATGGTGTTTAACAGGGTGGCGCCCAAAAGGACGGCGCCGGCAACCGCCGATCGGGAAAAGACCCCGGAATTCCGGAAAATGCCAAACAAGGAACCCATCATGTCATTTTACCCACGACTTTGCTGCTCACACACGGCTTGACTGCATCCGGCCGAGACGACCGGTATTTTTCGACCGGCATTTTTTGACCGACCTTTCAATCGCCCGCTTCAACAGGCCCGCTTGCCCATCACCGCCCCTTTGGAAAACCCCTCAAAAAGAAGCGCGCGACCGGCCAAACCGGCCAACCATCCGAAAAACCGCCGTCACCCCTTGCGGCCAGAACCCGAAAAAGTTAACGGGCCCGGATTCCTCAAATGGAAAAACTTAAGGCGAACTTAACACAAAAATGTAGTTTTGTCTCCCCAAAAGTATAAATTTACGTTTATGGTTAATAGTAATACTGATTAGTATAGATCATAAACCAATTTATTTACTTGGGATGCGAACCAAGATTTTTGCCAAATAGGCGCAAGAAGACAAAAGAGACTTCAAAAATAAGAAAACCGGGGAAACAGGTTTTTCAAAAACCCACCCAAGACCAAAAAGAACTTGAGTCGTTTAGGCCGGCACCAAGGAAAGAATAATCTCCGGGCTCGCCGCCGAGAGATCCGATTGGTCCCAATCGCCCCAGGTGTTTTCAATCTTAAGTCCGGCGGCTTGCGTCAGTGCCTCGAGCTGGGAATAGGTACAAAAACGCAAAGTGCTGGTGGACCGAAATTCGTCTTCCGTGGCCGGCAAACGGTAGCAAGTCTCAAAAGTCACCCGCTGATCCGCCACCTGAAGCAATTGATGAAACATCTCAAAGGCTTCACCCGCCGGCGTGGTCCCGCGGCGGAAGGAGGTATCCCGCCGCCATTGCTCCCAGGGCTTGCCCGAGGGATTGCGGGTCTCGAAGACAAAGCGCCCTGCCCCGCCCAGAAGTTTGTTGGCATTTTGAAAAGCCGCCAGGATCACTTCGTCGGTGAGCAGGCATTGAAAGGCATGCCCGGTCATGCAAATGAGGTCAAAGGGGCGCTCTGAGGCAAACCCCTGTAAAGTCGCGCGGCGCCAGGTGACCCCGTCGCCGCCGCGCCGTTGCGCCGCGAGGTCCAGCATGGGCTGGGCCGGGTCGATCCCCACCACCTCATGGCCTTCGGCCGCGAAAGCCGCCGCCAGCAAGCCGGTGCCGCAGCCCGCGTCCAGAATTCTCTGTTTCGCCGCCTCTGGCAGCGCCAGGTAAAAATCATCGCTGGGGCCCCAAGCGTTCAGCGTGTCGTAGAGGGCCACCAGGCGCCGGTCCGTGTACAATGTTTCGGCCATGGGTCTATCTGTCTTGGACTAAACTAAGCAAAACTCACGCCTTGGACGGGGCCACCGGCGGATCGAATTCCACCACTTGGACCCGGCTGGACAGCTCTATTTCAGGATAGTGCGCGCGCATGCCGGCGAGCATCACATCGTCGGGCCAGTCCGCCGCCTTTCCGAGAAAACCCGCCGCCTCCGCCAGGGGCATGTCGGTGCAACGGGTCACCGTGACGACCACATGCCGCGTCGTCTCCCCCTCACTTACCAAGGTCAGGGGCCCCGGTACGATCCGCGTTTCCCGCCAGCGAATGGTAGAGGTTTTTTCGCCGGTCAAAACCAGCGGAAAGAGTCTTTCGACAAGAAAAAGGCTTTGCATTTTTTTCCCGGTTTCGGTTTCAATTTTTTCCCGGCGGCGAACTCTCCAGATCGGCGCCATACCGTGGCGCGCTTCAATTCACCGCAACTTTGAGATATCATCCACCCATGACACGGGTAATGGTCATAGGCAACGCGGGTGGCGGCAAATCCACTCTATGCCAAGCGATATGCCGGAAGCATGGCCTGCCCTACCATGCCATTGACCAGATCCAATGGAAACCGAACTGGCTAGCCACACCAAAGGCGGAATACGATCACCAGCACCATGACCTGATCTCGCGGGACCGCTGGCTGATCGACGGGTACGGGTCATGGGATTCGGTTGAGGCCCGCCTGCGCGCCTGCGATACCATCATCTTCGTCGATCATCCCATCCATATCCACTATTGGTGGGCAACCAAACGACAGGTGACGTCGCTGTTTTTCGGCCGGCCCGACGGGCCGGAGGGCTGCCGCATGTGGCCGGTCACCATTCGGCTGTTCAGGATGATGTGGTGGCTTCATCGGGACATGCGGCCCAAGCTTCTCACCGCCATCCGCGGCCGGCAGCGGCACGCCCGGATTATCCATATTAAGTCGCCCGTGGAACTGAGGCGCTTTGCCCGCAATCCGGTCTAGCCGGTTTGGCTCGGTCAAGACTACAGTGTTGGCAGGCTGTGCGGGACCAATAGACAAAAAAATGGCCCACGAACACATCTCGGGAGGATCCCAAGGGCATGGACGACTATTATGATCTGGGCGGGTATGATCTGGGCGGGCATCACTACCCCATCACCACCGCTTCGCCGGAAGCGCAGACCTGGTTCGACCGGGGTCTGCTGTGGACCTATGGCTATAACCACGAAGAAGCGGTGGCCTGCTTCCAAAAAGCCATCGACGCCGACCCCGGCTGCGCCCTGGCCCACTGGGGGCTGGGTTATGCCGCCGGGCCCAATTACAACATGCCCTGGCATCTTTTCGACGAACAGAACCGGGCCCAGGCCCTGGCGACGGGACACGCCTCGGCCCAGGCGGCGCTGGCGCGGATCGGCGGCCTGAGCGATTGGGAAGCGGCCCTGGTGCGCGCCCTGGCCGCGCGCTATCCCCAGCCGGAGCTCATCGAGGACATGTCCCCCTGGAACGATGATTTCGCCGACGCCATGCGGGACGCCTTCAAGGCCCATCCCGATAGCCTGGAGCTGCGCGCAGCCTTCGCCGAGGCCCTGTTGAACCGCACACCCTGGCAGATGTGGGATCTGAAGGCGGCCAAGCCGGCCGAAGGGGCCTCGACCATCGAGGCGCAAGAGGTTCTGGAAGACGCCCTCGACACCATCCCGGCCGCCATGTGCCACCCGGGCATCCTGCACCTTTACATCCACCTGATGGAAATGTCGCCCTTCCCCGAAAAGGCGCTGAAAGCGGCGGACGCCCTGCGCGAGCTGGTGCCCGATGCGGGCCATCTCATCCACATGCCCACCCACATCGACGTGCTCTGCGGCAACTACCGGGACGTGGTCCATTGGAACCAGGCGGCGGTGGCGGCGGACCGCAAGTACTGGCGGGACCACGGCCCCTATAACATCTATTCCGGCTACCGCTTGCACAACTATCATTTCGTCATCTACGGCGCCATGTTCCTGGGCCAGTACGAGCCGGCCATGGCCGCCGTGCGCGGCGCGGCGGAAACCGTGCCGGCGGAAATGCTGGAGATCGAAAGCCCGCCCATGGCGGACTACTTCGAAAGCTACCTGGCTTTCGAACCCCACGTTCTGGTCCGCTTCGGCAAGTGGCGCGACGCCACGGCCCTGGCATTGCCCGAAAATCAGACCCTGCGCTGCACCTTGACCGCCAATGTGCACTACGCCCGGGGTGTGGCCCACGCCGCCTTGGGTGATGTGGCCGCCGCCGAGGCGGAAGAGGCAGCTTTCCTAGCGGCCAAGGCCCGGGTGCCCAAGTCCCGGCGCCTGCACAACAACCGGGTCATCGACCTTCTGGACATTGCGGCCCAGATGCTGCGCGGCGAGATTCTTTATCGCCGTGGGGAGTACGGCGCCGCCTTCGCCGCCCTGCGCCAAGCGGTCACCCTCGACGACCATCTGCCCTATGACGAGCCCTGGGGCTGGATGCAGCCTGCCCGCCATGCCCTGGGGGCCTTGCTTTTGGAGCAAGGTCATCTGGACGAGGCGGAAGCGGTGTTCCGCGAGGATCTGGGGTTTGGGGGACAGCTCAGCCGCGCCACCGTGCACCCGGACAATGTGTGGAGCTTGAAGGGCCTGCACGACTGCCTCAAGGCGCGCGGCGAAACCGCCGAGATCGTGCAAGTGCGCCAACGCCTGGATCTGGCAAACGCCCGCGCCGACCACCGGGTGGCCGCCTCCTGCTTCTGCGCCCAGGCGGCACTGCGGGCCCTGCCGGGGGCGGCGCAGTAATTTTCCCTCAGAGGCCGGATAAACATACGATCCAAATTCATCCTAAAGAATCAGTGTGGGCCGATGACCGTTCAAGCGACGTCCGCCCCGACACAAAATCGTGAAATTTTACAAATATCGAATAGGCAGAAGGCCTTATCTCCTCTATCGTAAACCTGTCGTTCAAAGAGCGGATACGAGTGGGCATCCACAACAAGAAGTAAAACGAAACCGAGACGCGTCTTGACCCGGCACACGACCAGGCAGCGGGCCAGGTAGAGGGCCGGGTAGAGGTCCAGGCAAAGGGCAATTCACCGAAGGCCGCGCGTGTTGTAGAACGGATGATCGCGCTTATATCACCGTTGAAAATTGGAGCGGGGTGAATGGCCAAAGACTGCCCTCAATGCGGCACGCCGGTCGAAGAAACGGCCAAGTTTTGTCATGCCTGCGGCCATCATATTCGAAAAAACTGCAAGATCTGCCTGACCTTGGTCGAGGTCTCGGCCCGCTTCTGCCATAGCTGCGGCGCCCCTCAGGATCAAGACGGCACGGCCGAGCCGCGCCAGGAGCCGGTGCCCCAGTTGAGCCCCGGGGAATACCGCCAGGTCACCGTGATGTTCTTGGACCTGGTGGGCTCCACCGCCCTCTCGGCCCAATTCGACGAGGAAGACTGGCGCGAGCTTTTGCTGTCCTTCCAGGAAACCTGCGTCAAATCCATCGAACGTTTCGGCGGCCAGGTGGGCCGCTACATGGGCGACGGCATGATGGTCTATTTCGGCTTTCCCCGGGCCCTTGAGGACGCGCCGAAACGGGCCGCCTTGGCGGGCCTTGCCATGCTGAAGGGGATCAAGCAGCTCAACCGGCGCTTGGGGCCCGGCAAGGGCCAAGAAGCGTCCCAGGACATTGAGCTCAAGGTGCGCATCGGCATTCACGTGGGCCGGGTCGTGGCCGGGGAAACCGGCGCCGGCGCCACCCGCGAGGCCATGGACGTGATCGGCATGACCCCGACCATCGCCGCCCGTCTGGAACGCTTGGCCCCGCCCAACGAGATTTTGGTCAGCGCCGCCATGAAGGCGCGCATCCAAGACGACTTCGATTTCATCACCATGGGCCCCAAGTCTCTGAAGGGCGTTACCAAGCCGGCGCCGGTCGGCTCGGCGCGGGCCGCCAAGCGAAAGACCTCCACCGGCTTGGTAACGCCCTTCAG
>JANQKX010000558.1 GCA_028280915.1 Kiloniellaceae bacterium | reverse complement strand
TGGACCAGGAGCTGACGGGTGGTGCCCGGCGTGGTGTGGGACAGGGTGAAGCGGTCGGTGATGCGCGCCATGTATGCCTCGGTTTTTGCTTTGCCCCTTGGGCCTTTTCGATGGGATGGGGTGAGTTTAGCCGGTGGCTGTGTTTGGATTGAACGTTTTTTGGGTCCGGCCGGAAAAAGTTTTGCTCTCCGGTGAACGAATATGGGGGTGCTCCCCTTGTCGGGAGAGGATATAAGGAAAACATGATCGAATCGACCCAAGCACAAGCGATAGACCAAGCACAGGCGATGGACGGGCCCGAGCCGGCCTATCTCGCAGATTTAAATGATGCCCAGCGCCAAGCGGTAGAGACCCTGGACGGGCCGGTGCTGTTGTTGGCCGGGGCTGGGACCGGCAAGACCCGGGCCCTGACGGCGCGGCTGGCCCACCTGTTGACCACCGGGCGGGCCCGCGCGCCGGGGGAAATCCTCGCCGTTACCTTCACCAACAAGGCCGCTGCGGAAATGAAGCAGCGGGTGGCGGAGCTCTTGGGCCTGCCCTCGGTGGAGGGCTGGTGGCTGGGCACCTTTCACGCCCTGGCCGCGCGCATTCTGCGCCACCATGCCGAGGCCGTGGGCCTGAAGTACAACTTCACCATCCTGGACGCGGACGATCAGCTGCGGCTGCTCAAGCAAATCCTTCAGGCCGAATCCATCGACGACAAGAAGTGGCCGGCCCGCAGCCTCATGGCGCTGATTCAGCGCTGGAAGGATCGGGGCCTGGCACCGGAAAAGGTCTCGGCCGGGGAAGCGGGCGCCGCCGCCGGCGGCCGTTTGCTGGAGATCTACAAGGCCTATCAGGACCGCCTGATCACCCTGAACGCCTGCGATTTTGGGGATCTCCTGCTCCATAACCTGACTCTGTTCCAGAACGATCCCCAGCTGCTCGGCGAGTATCACCGCCGCTTCCGCTATATCCTGGTGGACGAATACCAGGACACCAACGTGGCCCAGTACCTCTGGCTGCGGCTCCTGGCCCAGGGTCAGCAGAACATCTGCTGCGTGGGCGACGACGATCAGAGCATCTATGGCTGGCGCGGTGCCGAGGTGGGTAACATCCTGCGCTTCGAGGCTGATTTTCCCGGCGCCAAGGTGATCCGATTGGCGCGCAACTACCGCTCCACCGGGTCCATTCTGGGCGCGGCGGGGGGGCTGATTTCCCACAACGAGAGCCGTTTGGGCAAAACCCTGTGGACGGTGGACGAGGCGGGCGAGAAGGTGGCCGTGCGGGGCTATTGGGACGGCGAGGCCGAGGCCCGGGGCGTGGGCGAGCAGATCGAGGACCTGCAGCGCCGCCAACCCGACGGCAAGCTCAGCGACATCGCCATCCTGGTGCGCACCGGCGCCCAAACCCGGGAGTTCGAGGAACGCTTCATCACCCTTGGCCTGCCTTACCGGGTGATCGGCGGGCCGCGCTTTTACGAGCGCCTGGAGATCCGCGATGCTCTCGCCTATCTGCGGGTGATCCATTCCCCCGATGACGACCTGGCCTTCGAGCGCATCATCAACAAGCCCAAGCGGAGCATCGGCGAGGCTTCCGTCCAGCGCTTGCACCAGGCGGGCCGGGCCCGTGGCCTGACCCTTTTGCGCGCGGCTCAGGAAATGGTGGAAACCGACGAGCTGCGCCTGGCCACCCGCCGGCCCCTGGCCGCCTTGCTGCAGGACTTCGATCGCTGGCGTGCCCAGTTGGCGGGCTTGCCCCACGAGGAGTTGGCGGCCGTGGTGCTGGAGGAATCCGGCTACATGGACATGTGGATGAACGACAAGTCCCTGGAAGCGCCGGGCCGCCTGGAAAACCTCAAGGAACTGCTGACCGCCATGGCGGAGTTCGAGACCCTGGCCGGCTTTTTGGAGCACGTTTCCCTGGTCATGGAAGCCATCGAGGCCCCGGGCCAGGACATGGTCAACATCATGACCCTGCACGCGGCCAAGGGCCTGGAGTTCGGCACCGTCTTCCTGCCCGGCTGGGAGGAAGGGCTGTTTCCCAATCAGCGCGCCATGGACGAACACGGCTTGAAGGGCCTGGAGGAAGAGCGCCGCTTGGCCTACGTGGGACTGACCCGGGCGCGACAACGGGCCATCGTCAGTTTCGCCGCCAACCGGCGCATGCACGGCTCCTGGGCCTCATCCATCCCCTCCCGTTTCGTGGACGAGCTGCCGGACGAGCACGTGGAACAGGAGAGCGATACGGGCGTTTACGGCTCCGGCGCGGCGGCTTTTTCCGGCGGCTTCGGCGGGCAGATGCCGGGTGGTTTCGGAACCTGGTCGGAAGACCGGGCCACGCCGGGCGCGATCCGGGCGCGCCAGCGCGCCGCGCCGTCCCACTTCATCGACGTGACGGCCGAGCCCATCGATAGCTTGTCCGGCACGGGCTTCGCGCCGGGCGAGCGGGTGTTTCACCAAAAATTCGGCTACGGCGAGGTGCGCCGAGTGGACGGCGAACGCCTCACCATCGACTTCGAGCACGCCGGCCAAAAGAAAGTCATCGCCAGCTTCGTGGTCGCCGCCGACCAGGCGGATTAAAAGGCTTCCCTACATCCGCGGACTTTTACATACGAAGACTTTTACATCCAAAAACTTTTACATGCGTAGGCGTTCGCCCTTGGGATCGAAGGGCGGTTCCGCCAGCACCACGCCGCGATGGGGCTTGCCCAGGATCATCACGTCTACCGCCGTGCCCGCTTCCACGCCGGTCAGGTAGGCGATCGCCAGGGATTTTTCCACATGATAGCCATAGGTGCCCGAGGTGACCCGGCCCACGGGCTTGCCGTCGGGCAGGAAGACGGGCTCGCCGCCGGTGGCATCCGCGGTGGTGACATCCTGCACCTCGATCAGGGACAGTATTTCCCGGGGGGCTTTATCCTTCAAGGCCAGATAGGCGTCTTTGTTGAGGAAGTCCTTGTCCAGCTTGATCAGCCGCTCCAGCCCCACCTCTTGCGGCCAGTACTCGGGCGAATACTCCCGGCCCCAGCTGCCGTAGCCTTTTTCCACCCGCAGGGACATCAGGGCGCGGCCGCCCACCGGTCCGGCGTCAAAGTCCTTGCCGGCGTCCAGGAGCGCTTCATAAAGGCGCAACTGATCCTCGGTGTTGCAGTGCAACTCCCAGCCCAGGTCGCCGGTGAAGGAAACGCGCAGCGCCACCACGTCCACACCGGCGAGCTTGATCCGCTGGGAGCGCATGAAGGGGAAATCCTCGGTAGCCAGGCTGGCGTTGGTCAGGCGCTGCAGCAGCTCCCGGGACTTGGGCCCGGCCACGTTGAAGCCGCACATGGCTTCCGTCTTGCTTTCGAAAGTGGTGCCCTCGGGCAGGGGCACGGCCTGGAAAAAGCGCTGGTGATAGCGCTCGGCCATGCCCGAGCCGATGATCATGAATTCTTCTTCGCCCAGTCGGGTGACGGTGAAGTCCCCGGCGATGCCGCCGCGCTTGCCGATCAAGGGCGTGAGGCAGGAGCGGCCCACGGTCTTGGGCATGTTGTTGG
>JANQKX010000516.1 GCA_028280915.1 Kiloniellaceae bacterium | reverse complement strand
GGCGGGGCCGCCCCACGATATCTCCCTGGCCCAGACCATGATCGACGATACCCGCTCGCGCCTCGCCAACATCAGCAAGCGGCGGGTTTTTCTCATTGCCCTGCCCTTTGCCGTGGCCCTCCTGGTGATCGGCTTTTTCCTCTCCGACGTGGAGGGGCCGCTGAAAGGCGTGACGCCCGTGGTGGTGTGAGCTTCTACCTCATGCGATCAGGCGGCCGGTTTGCGCCAGACGGAGACATGCTGGGTGCTCGTGGCGGTCAAGGGCTGGCGTTGCCAGTTGTCCCAGCGGGCCTCGAGAGTCAGGCCCGCCAGCCGCGCCATGAGGTCCAGCTCCGCCGGCCAGACGTAGCGAAAGGGGATGGCGGTCTCTTCCCAATGGCCGTTCCGACGCCGGATGTGGTGAGAGGTGAACGCCTGGGTCACCACGTCGAACGCGTCCATGCCCCAATGGTCCGCCGTGCGTTCGAAGGCCAGGGTGGTTTCGCCCAAGGGCAGGCGCTGCAGGGGCGGAATGCCCACCTCGATCAGAAAGCGGCCGCCGGGGGCCAGATGGGCGGCGGCGTTTTGAAAGCAGGCGACCTGGGCCTCCTGGGTGGTCAGATTGTTGATGGTATTGAACACCAGGTAGACCAGGGAAAACAGCCCCGGAACCCGGGTGGCGGCCATGTCGCCCATGGTCACGGGGATATCCGCGCCGCCCGCTTTGTCGCGCAAGCGCGCCACCATGGCGGACGAGAGTTCGATGCCGTGAACCGGGATGCCTTTGGCGGCCAGGGGCAGTGCGATCCGGCCCGTGCCGACCGCCAATTCCAAAGCCGGGCCATCGTCCGCCAAATCGGCCAAGACGTTCACCACGGGATCGATGGACCGTGGGTCCGCGAGGCCGCAGTCCGCGTCATAGGTCGCGGCGGTTTTTTCGTCGAAACAGCCATCGTCGTGCATGGGTCAGTCCTCTTTCGTGACGTCATCAAACCGTTTTGCCAGCATAGCGACTTGGAACAGCATGGCTGTCAATTCTTTGCGGAGGTCCATGACACCTGCTGACGGGCCGTTGTCGGCATGACCTTGTTATTTTGCCGGGATTCGCGGTGGCGAAGGGTCAGGATTTGGGCGTCGGACGGGAAAGGGCGGGCGAATGGCAACGACGGCGGAAGGATCAAGCGAAGGCCCCAAAAAGGGAGGGCGGGTCCGCCTTGCCCTGAACGGGGCCAGCCCCACCGATACCTTGGAGCCCGGGCGCCTGACCGACACCTTTCCGGCGGAGATCTCCTTTGGACAGTTACGGAACTGCCTGGTTGAGCTCGACAGTGATCACCAGCCGGTGGGTGAACTGGCCGAAAGCTGGCGTTCTTCGGGCCGCGCCGATCGCTGGCAGTTCAAACTGCGCCGGAGCGTGGAATTCCACAACGGCAAAACCCTAACCTCGGATGACGTTGTCGATACGATCGTTCAGCACCTGGGGGCGGGCTCACAATCCGCCGTGCGCAGCCTCTTGAAGCAGATCAAGACCGTTCGGGCCGATGGTCCTGGCGCCGTGGTATTTGAGCTTGAGGCGGGCAACGCCGACTTTCCCTACATTCTCAGCGACTATCATCTGTCGATCCTGCCCGCGGGGACGCGCGGCCCGGACTATGACCTTGGCATAGGCACGGGTGCTTATGTCTTGAAGGAATGGGAGCCCGGCGTGCGGGCGCTGACCACGCGCAATCCCAACTACTGGAAACAAGGCAGGGCCCATTTCGACGAGGTGGAAACCCTCGCCATGAACGATGTGCGGGCGCGCACCCGCGCCCTTAAAGACGGCGACATCCATATCATGGACCACGTGGACGTGGACAGCTTGGACGATCTGGAAAACACGCCGGGCATTCG
>JANQKX010000155.1 GCA_028280915.1 Kiloniellaceae bacterium | reverse complement strand
CCGCCGGACTCGTCCGACACCATTTCGCTGGCAAGGATGCCCTGCTGGTCGAGACCTACCGACACATCAATCAGCGCGCCCTGGCGCGTATGGCCGACGCCGTTCAAGCGTGCGACAACGACGTGGGTCGGGCTCTCGACACAGCCATACGCGCCTTCTTTCCCGAAGACCTACGCAATCCCCATCAGATGCGGATCATGGTGGTGTTCTGGGGCCTGGTGCTCACCAGTCCGGAGATCGCGAAGATTCAAAAGGAAACCAACGCGGCTTTCCAAGTGCATCTTGTTCAGCTGATCGAAAGGTATCTGGCACCGAGGGACGATGCGGCGGAGGTTGCAAACGGGATCATCGCAATCGCCGACGGCCTGTGGCTGGAATGCTGCTTGAACCCCGGTCGCATGACGCCCGAACAAGCCGTAAACATCGCCATCCGCTTCAGCCGTGCCCGGCTCGGCCTCTAGCCCAAGTTTGAAGTTGGCCTATGACGGCTTCAAGGTCCCTGAACCGCCCTTTCCATGGGACCCGACGAACCATTCGATCTGGTTCAATCACCCAGGTTGATCAATTCACGGACCAGTTGATCGGCGGCATCGGCGATGCTTTGCTCGGGATGGGAGCTGCAATAGTCGGTGATCCAGCCTTCAAGATCCGAGCCGCGCCGGGCGCCCAGGGCGGGGCGGATGTCCTCATTCCAAATGGCCGCGCCGGTCACGAAGCCCTGCAGCCATTGACTAGCAAAGAAAAACTCGGCGGCCTGCATGTTTTCGTACTCGACCCAAGAAAAGCAGCCCCGCGTGCCGTAGCCGAATATCTTATCGTCCGCGTCTTGAGCCCCTGCCGTTCCGGTTGCCAAGAAAAAGGCCAGGCTCAAGATCCAAAGACGTTTCATCGGGGCGCTCCGAAAAATCAAGAATTTGTCATGTGCGACCCGAAGCAATACGACTCCGGTCACCTTCGGGCCTCAGCTTAACCACAATAATCCGGCTCAGAAAAGGACTCAAAGATGGTTATTTCTGGTCAATTTGCGCGATTTTTGACCAAAGACCTAACGAGTATTTAAAAATTCCCTTAAAATGACTGAAAGGTCCCGGATGGGACCCGCGATCAACTAGGCGCCCTCCCCTGTTTTCGGGTTTAGAGACTGCGTTGAACATCAAGGAAGACAACAATGAACAGGTTGTATACTTGGACGGCACCCCGCTGTGCTGTCTGCCTGCTGCCCGCCGCTATTTTTTGCCTGGCCGGCGCTTGCGCCCAGAGCTCTCAAAACGTCCAACAATCGGTCGACGACAAATGGGGCGTGCGGGATTTTTATCCCGTCGAGGCGTGCAACGATTTGGCGGGAATGACCCGCGGGACCGATGAGTACTGGGCTGTAAGGGACTTTTGCGATGACCGGGAGCGCATAAAGTAACCCGTGCTGCTTTCGACTATTGGTCAAACAGGTCAACAAAAACAGATCGGCCAAAAAAATGGGCTGGCCCACTTCGTGCGGTGCCAGCCCATAAAGTCTTTCTTGACAGTGCACACCACAGCCGTGCGTAGCTATAATGTACGAAACCGCACCGGCATGAGAGACGGGTTACGGAGCAACACCGGGCGGCTTACATAGTCAACCCATGATGTTTTGATTAGTTCCCAAAAATTTTAAGGAATTGAAAATAGTTTTCAGCCGGGCGGTTGCCCGCCGTTCCTCCCGGCCGCTCTTATCCCTGCCGCCGCCGGGCCAAAACCTTGTCATTAACCCAATGCAATCGGAAATTTTTCAATTAAATCAAAGGCCCTGGAGAATGCCCGAGACGCACCGCGCCCAACCGGGCCGGTCATCGCTTCCACCGGGTCCTTTCCGGATCCACGGTTTTCCTCGCTGTTTTTTTGGGCCATAGTCGGTGCCCAATTTGGAAAAGGCAGCGTTTTGGGCCAAGTTAAAGAAACGGAGATCCGGCGATGAACGAAGAACAAGCCTTGGCCCGCGCGGCGGCCCTGCCGTGCTGGCACAATCCGGGTGAAGCGGCGATTCTGGGGGGCGGCATCACCAATCATAATGTGGTGATCGCCGACAATGGCGCCCGCTATGTGGTGCGGATCGGCGACGATATCACCGTGCACGGCATCCTGCGCTTTAATGAATTGGCCATCGCCCAGGCCGCCGAGGCCGCGGGCATTTCGCCCAAGGTGCATTATAATGAGCCCGGCGCTCTGGTGCTTGAGTTTATCGACGCCAAGGCCCTCAGCGAGGAAGAGGTCCGGGCGCCCGAGCGCTTGCCGCGGATCGTCGAGCTCATCGGCCGCTGCCACCGGGACGTGGCCCGGCACCTGCGCGGCCCCATTCTGACCTTTTGGGTGTTCCACGTGGTGAACGACTACGCGGCGACCCTGGAAAGGGACGGCTCGCGGCATTTGGCCCGCCTTCCCGATCTCTTGGACTGGGCGGCGCGGCTGGAAAAGGCGGTCGGCCCCATCGATTTGGTCTTGGGCCACAACGACCTCTTGCCGGCCAACATCCTGGACGACGGAAGCCGGCTATGGCTGATCGACTGGGAGTACGGGGGCTTCAATTCGCCGTTGTTCGACCTGGGCGGCTTGGCCACGAATAACGGCCTCAGCCCGGACCAAGAGCGGGAAATTCTAGCGCTTTACTACGATGAACCCGCCGATGACGCCCGCTGGCGCAGCTATACGGCCATGAAATGCGCGTCCCTCATGCGCGAGACCCTGTGGAGCATGGTTTCAGAGATCCATTCCAACCTGGATTTCGATTACGGCGCTTATACCGAGGAGAACATGAGCCGCCTGCAGCGGGCCCTGGACGACTTCAAGAACCTGTGACCAAGTCCGGCTTGCCAGCAGCTCAGCTAGCGGGAGTTGACAACGTAAAGCCGCGGCTTGCGGCGGCGCGGCGGCCGCGTCCAATCCACGTGCAGCGGCAAGGCCGCGCCCATGCGCCGCTCATAAGCGTCGCATTCGGCCGTGGAATGGCTCGAGAAACGATGGGGATCATCGATTTCTTTGTTCGTCGCCGACCAGGCCTTAAAAAACGGAACGGTTTTATTCAGCATGCTTTCCTCGTCTAAGTACTTTAGAATATAGCATACAATACATGCTTCGTGCAAAATCTGCCCTGAGTGAACCAAAAAGCCTTTGATTTATTTCTAATTTTCTCAATTCCAGGACTTGGCGAGGCCGTCCAGAATCGCGTCTGCGGACCGCTGCGCTTCCAACGCCAAAGGCAGCGCTTCGCCCGAATGCCTGAGCCTTGACCGCTTGGCGGTCTAAGAGCCCTGCCAGCGCCCAATCTTGCGCGCCGCCGAACGGGCCCGGGACAGTATTCCCTTCTTGCCGCCTACCATATGTAGTAGTCGAGAGGGGAAAATCCAGGACTCATGAGCCTGGGAGAGACGCTTGACCAGCCGTTCCTTAATCTCGGCATCGCTGATCAAACGCTCAAAGGTTCTGTCGATTTCATGACGGTTGTGATCCGTGTAATCGGCGAAATCATCCGCCTGCCACTGCCGGTCATCGCCCAGGTGGTAGGTGGCGTGCGCGTCAAGCAGGACCACCGGGCGGGTCGCCTTTGCCAGCAACTGATGGACCAGCGGCAACATGACGCCCCCGATCCCAATGCAACTATCATAAGGCAAGAGGGCGTCTCGCTGATGACCCCGGAATGCGAAACAATCGAATCCCGGATGAGGCCTGCCGGCCTCGACGGCCATCAAGGGCAGGTCACTTTCGTCCTTATACACGCCCGAAATCGTACGACGGTTGATGATGGCGGCGTCAACGCCCCGGCGGAACAAAGCCTCGATGAAGGTGTAGAAATCCGGCACCAGCGCGATATCCGCATTGGTGAAAATGAAGATATCGTCCTTGGCCACGGAGCCCGCGGTCAGGACGTCCATGACAAGGGGCAGAGGCCGCGGGATCTTGAAGTCCTTCAAATCCAGGATGGTCCGCTCGAGCCTGCAATGGCGGTCAAAATCAAGCAGGGGCGTCGGCAGGTCCTGTTCCAGCGTGACCTTGACGAACTCAACGGTGAGGTCGGGCGAGGTTGTCGCGGCGACGGCGCGGGCCTGTTTCATGGAGGCCAGGGTCACCCGCTGGGCCCGGTCGTGTTCCGAGCCGGGCTTTGCCGGAAAGGGATTCAGGTAGTGAATGATCCGGTTGGCGGACGCGCCACGATCGGGACGGCTGGACTGGTAAAAGTCATGGAGCTTTTGAAAGACGTCGTGGGCGGCAGTGTCGGTCATGTGAGCAGAAAAGACAAAAAGAGGTGATCGCGGCCTTGGCCGCTCGGATACCGCCAAGGCTTACGCGAAACTAACACGGTTAATCCTACCGTTGGATAGGAAAAAGCCGTGCCTACGCCTGCCCTTGCGGCCCATGGTTTCGGACGCTCCCCTTGGCAGAGTGTTTTGCCTGGCTTTGAAGGATACACCGCCATACTCCCCCGTTTTGATCGTGCAGTCCGGCTTTCCGTGGCGGCACAGCGGGTTTTTTCCCCATTAACGACGTGACTTGGCCAAGTCGAAAACCATGCTCGCGGCGGCCAGGTTGCCCATGTGCATCGCCGTATTGACGTTCTGGTGTCCCTGATAAAGCAAGTCCCCCGCCGCATAAAGGCCGCCGCGGCTGGTTCGAAATCCCTGGTCAACGACGACGGAGCCTTGCGCGTCCGTTTCCAGATCCAGTGACGCGATCAAATCACAGTGTTTTTGGTGAGGCCACATCACCATGGCCTTGCGTGCGACCAAGGAACCGTCTTCCAACTCGACGGCGCTCAAGCCGGCATCGTCGCCCAAGAAACGCCGAATGCGCCGGCGCTCCAGACCGAATCCCTTGGCGGCCAGGTCCTCTTGCCGTGCCGGGTCGGGTTCCATTCCCGGCTCCAGAAAGAAGATCAGGTCATCGGTCCAGGTGCGGTAGATCTCCGCTGCTTCCAGCATTTCCGGGCGATGGACAAAAATCCCCCAGGGCTTTCCCCGCAACTCGTAGCCGTGACAGAAGGGGCAGTTGATGATGCTCGAGCCCCAGTAGGCGGAAAGGCCTGGCAGATCGGGAAAGATGTCCACCATGCCGCAGGCCAGCAACACGACCGAGGCCTTGGCGAGGGATCCTTCCGCCGTGGTCAGGGTGAAACCCCGCCGAGGGTCGCCTTCCAGCGCCTGGACTTTTTCGTCGACAAAACGGGCGTATCCGTAGCCCGCCACCTCTTGGCGTCCGAGACCGCGCAAATCAGCCGGCAGCACGCCATCCCGCCCCAGCACGGCGCCCACCCCGGGTGAATCCCGATTTCGGTAAGCCTGCGGCCCGTCGAAAACAACCGTGTTTTGCAGCGCGCGGGAAAGCGTCAGCGCAGATGCCAGCCCGGCAGGACCGGCACCGACCACGGCCGCCGCAAAAACACCCAGATCCGTTCTTTTAGTCCCCGTGGAAATGACCGCCTCCTTCCAATGCCGCCTGTTGCAAACGGCAAGTGATGCGGGTCCGGAACAACCCGCCACACGAATACGGCTGAGAATGCCGCCGAGCAATGACGAGATCAAGCCAAGGGGGCCCCATGGCTCTGGGCGGCGGTTCGAGATGAAACGCCGACGCCTCGGCGCACGGCCGCCCGTGTCCGTCACAAATCAGCGGGGAAAATCCGCATGTTTTCCATACGGAAACGGGCCTAGGACATTAAGTATTTGAAACGATTGGCGACCCCAACGGGAAGAGCCTGATCTGAGCCTACGGCATTGAAATAAAAGAGATTTATTGCTTCACATAGTGGGCGTGGTGTAGCAGATTGGTGTAGTGAACGCAAGGCCTAGGGCAGCGGCTGGACGTACGATAGTGCACCCTGCCCCCCTCTCGACCCCCTCACCCTACCTTTTCCGGCAGGGTCTCATAGGGCAGTCCATGGGTCGCAAAAGATTGCAGGGCGGTTAGACAAGCGTCGGCCGACCATCAGCAGAATGTGGTCGAACCACACTCACTGAATTGAACACATTCAGCCCGCTCCCACTTCAGGGTCATGGGGTTGTTGGTTCTTCCCGCTTGCTGATCCCGCTTCTGAAGGCGGTCTACGAAACCGGCCTGGACCTCCTCACAAGCTTCCATTGACAGATGAAACTCGGGTTCATCCTTCATCTGGGTGTTCGCGATATAGCCGTCTCCGAAGACGAGGACCCATTGGTTCTGGTCGGCATGCGCCGCGCCTGCGAATAGCAGCGTAGCGAAAAGAGGGCCAAAGAGGCGCTTAGGAGGCGTTGGAAAGGGTCTGATCATGGGGTCGCTCCTTACTATCGCTTAGGTGTTTGCTTGATATCACAGACGCAATTACAGCAACAGGCCCCGCAGCTGGGGCGTCTCCCCAGCCGTCCCCTACACACCGCCCCGGTTGTCCTAATGGGACCCCTCACGAGGGAGCCGGTCGGGCCGTGGTGGTAACGGTGCAGGAGAAGCGGCTGGGGAAGCCTATTCTGTGCTGGACGCTGTCGAGACTTAACGACTAGCTATCTGTCCAGCGCAGTGTGATGGTAGAATGTGGGACCTCTGGCTATCAGTAGCGGTCGGATGGATGGATCGTGAGGGCCGATTGCTCAGCCCGGACCCTGCGGTCGTTGGCGGTCTCCCCCGGGTAGTGGCTGCCCGCTGGGAGGCGGTAGGTATCAGACCCATGTTCGAAGACCATCTCGAC
>JANQKX010000411.1 GCA_028280915.1 Kiloniellaceae bacterium | reverse complement strand
AAGAGCTTGGCCGTTGGCTGGATTGACCGCCGCGACGCGGCGCCCGGCACCAATCTGGAAATTCAGGTGTTGGGCGAACGGGTGCCGGCGAGGGTCATTGCCGATCCGGCTTATGACCCCGAAAATGCCCGCCTGCTGGCATAGGCGATAGGGGATTTTTTGATGGTCGACGTCAGTTTTCCCGCACAGGCCTCGGTCGTGGTGATCGGTGGCGGGGTGATGGGCTGCTCAACGCTTTATCATCTGGCCAAGGAAGGCATTACCGATGCGATTCTGTTGGAGCGGAACCAGCTTACGTCGGGCACCACCTGGCATTCCGCCGCACAAGTCCGGGCCTTGCGGTCCACCCGCAACCTGACGGAGCTGATCCGCTATTCCGTGTCACTTTATTCTCAGTTGGAGGCGGAAACGGGACAGGCGACGGGCTGGATCAACAAGGGGTCCCTGTCTATCGCAACCAGCGAGGCGCGTCTGACCCATATCAAACGGCAAGAGGCCCTGGCGCACCTTTTCGGTGTTGAGGCCCGGTCCATATCCGCCGGCGAGGCCAAAGAACTCTGGCCGCTGATGAACACCGAAGACGTGCTGGGGGCCGTTTGGTCGCCGGGAGACGGACGGGTCAGTCCCTCGGACCTTTGTGCTGCCTTGGTCAAAGGGGCCAAATCCCGCGGCACGCGGATTTTTGAGCACACCGCCGTGACCAATATCTTGACCAAGGGCGGAAAGGTGGTGGGACTGGAAACCAGTCGCGGGCCGCTGCGATGTGACACTGTGGCTCTTTGCAGCGGCCTGTGGAGCGGCCAAGTGGCAAAGATGGCCGGGGTCGAGGTTCCGGTCTGGCCCTGCGAACATTTTTATCTGCTGACCAAGCCCATCGAGGGCATAACCGGCAACATGCCCACGCTCTCGGACCACGATTCCCATCTTTATATCCGCGATGATTCCGGTGGCTTGCTTGTCGGCTGCTTCGAGCCCAGGGGCAAGGCCATCGACCCGGCCCGCTTGGGGGACGACTTCGCCTTTCAGCTCCTGCCCGAAGACTGGGATCATTTCGAGCCCATGATGGTCAATGCCCTGCACCGCCTGCCTCCCCTTCAGACGGCCGAAGTCAAAATGTTGTTGAACGGCCCGGAAAGCTTCACGCCGGACGGGTCCTTTCTGCTCGGCGAGAGTGCCGAAACCCGCGGCTTCTTCCTTGGTTGCGGCATGAATTCGGTAGGGGTGGCGACCGGCGGCGGGGCCGGGATGGCGCTCGCCAAATGCATTGCCGAAGGCGCCATGCCAATGGATCTGCACGAGGCAGACCCCAAACGGTTCCCGGCCTGCTTCAATTCCGTCGAGGCCTTGGCCGCCCGCGTGCCGGAGGTTCTCGGCAAGCATTATGAAATTACCTTTCCCGGACGCCAGTGGACAACGGCGCGCAACCTGGAAGTCACGCCGTTACATACCAAATGGCAGCGCGCCGGGGCACACTTCGGCCAGTTCTTTGGGATTGAGCGGCCGCTCTACTTCGGCAAGTCCAAAGAGCCTGACCTGACCTTCGGCAAACCCTCATGGTTCGCCCCAGTCGGGCGCGAGGTCAAACAAGCCCATCGGCACGCAGCGATTTTCGATCAATCCACCTTCGGCAAGATCCGGGTCAACGGCCCGGATGCGGAAAGCTTCCTAAACCGGGTCTGCGCGAACGATATGAGCCGGCCGGCGGGACGGGCCATCTATACGGCCATGCTGAACGAGAGGGGCGGCATCGAAAGCGACCTAACGGCCCTGCGCCTTGCCAAGGATGACTATCGCCTTTATGTGGGCAGTGCCGCGGTCAAAAGAGACCTGGCTTGGCTGCGCCGGCACCTGACCGACGGCGAAAACCTTGATATAAGGGATGAGAGTCGGGACCACGCGGTCCTCGCGCTGATGGGCCCCAAATCCGCGGCCATCGCCGAGGCGCTGGGCGCCGCCCATCTGAACCGGCTTGGTTATTTTTGCCACGACACGGCGGAGATGGCCGGGGTGCCGGTACGCGCCGTCCGCCTGTCCTATGTAGGCGAAGCAGGTTGGGAACTCACCTGCCCCGCGGGCCAGGCAGGCCCTCTATTTGAGGCGCTAGAGGCTGCCGGGGCACAGCCTGCCGGGCTTTTTGCCCAGACTTCCATGCGGATCGAGAAACGCTTTTTAGCCTATGGTCATGAACTGGACAGCGATGTCACCCCCCTGCAGGCAGGCCTTGAATTTGCCGTTGACTGGGGAAAGAACTTCATCGGCAAGGACGCCTTGTGGGCGGAAAAAGAAAAAGGCCCGCCGCAAAAAATCATATCCGTTGTTTTGGCAGATCCTGACGCGGTACCTTTGGGAAATGAACCCCTTTATGCCGGTCCGGAGATCGTTGGCAAGACCACATCGGCGGCATTTGGCTACAGGATTGGCAAGCCGGTGGCCCTTGCCATGGTACAATCGGAAACGCTTGGGCAAATTGGCGACTCGACCCTGGATGTGGACATCGCGGGACGGCGCTATCGCGGATCTGTGCTAGACGGAGCCGCCTTCGATCCAAACGGTGAACGGATGCGCCGGTCTCATGGAGTCTAGCGCCCACCTCCAACGCAACGTTGCCTCACCGGAAATGCAATCGTAAGAAGACGTTTTGGAAATCGAGACCGAATTGGCGCTTCCCAACAGCGCGTTTTGCCGTTTCGCGCGCCACATGAGCGGATCGCAATTTAGTATGAAATGAATGGTACGCGATGGTCAGGATGGAAACACCATTTTCACGTGGGGGAGATCATGGGCCTCTTCGAACCACGGGCTCCTTTCTTCCCAACGCCAATGAAGGCTGGGCGCATATTCATCCGGATTGTCCAGGGTTCCGATATGGATCGACATCAACCCCCGGCCCTTCCAGGTTAAAGAGGTCCCGCAGCGGCTACAGAAGCCCCGTTCAACACCGGGCGACGAGTTGTAGATACTCGGCTTTTCCGCCAGGAACCTGATCATTTCCGGCGCGAAGACCAACATGCCGGCCACCGCCGCACCACTGTGATGCCGACAACTCCGGCAATGGCAATAGCCGACATATAAAGGCTCGCCGGAGGCTTCATAGCGGACCGCGCCGCACATACAACCGCCCTTCGTTTTTGCTTCCTGTCTCACGTCCATGCCGCCTTTCGAAATTCAAATCGGACCTCCGCCGGCCATCTTCCGCCCATCCAGGGGCTTTCGCAACCACGGCAATCGCGCTATTTTGACCGGCAAGTCCGGGGCTGCGCCGCAGCGGGGCTGAGCAAAGCGCGGTGAACCGAAAATACGTATTTTGGGGCGGCAACCCACCCTGAACCATTGTTGGAGATAACAAGGAGTCGGATCTGAACCATGAGCACAATTCTTCTGACCGGTTTCGAGCCCTTCGGTAATACGCCGATCAATCCAGCCGAGCGGGTCGCACGGCTCCTGGACGGCGAAGAGATCGACGGGAGCAAGGTCGTCTCGCGTATCGTCCCCAGCAGCTATTTCCAATGCATTGATGTGGTAACGGCGGCCATCGCCGAGCTGCAACCCGAAAGTGTCATCATGATGGGCGAGTACGGCGGCCGGGCCATGTTGACGGTGGAGCGTATTGCCCAAAACCTGAACGATTGCACGCGATATGGCCTCTTGGACAATGCCGGGCTGGCCATGCAAGGCGGCTTTACCGTCCCAGATGGACCGGTAGCCTATTACAGCGACGTGCCCCTTCGGGCCATGGTGAAAGCCATGCGTGACGCCGGTGTACCCGCCGACATTTCCGACACCGCGGCAACCTTCTGCTGCAACCATCTGCTCTATGGGGTCTTGCATCACATCGCCGAAGCCAAGCTAGACACCCGCGCCGGCTGGGTGCACCTACCCCATTTGCCGGAGGTGGCCGCCCTCGTGGAAAATCTTGGACAGCCCAGCATGTCCGCCGAGACCGCGGCCATCGGCCTGCGCGCTGCCCTGGCGGCGCTTCTCGCTCATCCCCAGGACATTGACGAGCCCATCGCCTCGCGCCTGCAGATCTAAGAATGCTGAATACGGAAAATGGTTCAACGCCTGCGTCACGGTGGGTCGCGGCAAGATCTATAACTCACCGGCACCCATTGATCTGGCCCTTGGCGGTCCTAAATTGGAGGTAGATTAATGAGGAGTTCCTGGACCGTGAGTGACAAATCGACCACAATCGGCGCACTTGAGGATTGGATTGTCAGTCGGCCCACATGGCTTTACTGCGCGATCATTGGGTCCATTTGCGGGCTTGCGGGACTGGTGATTCTGTGTGGCGCCTATGTCTGCCTCAGCCTGTTTGGGGTGTTCTGACCGACCACGACCTCTCATTCTATGTCAGTATCAGGCTCCGATGACCCTAGGGCCGGCAAAACGCTTGCCCCCAACCCGGCAGGCTTCATCCCTATTTCGGGGACTTGACCATTGACGCCTACCGGGTCGCGCTTGAACAATTGGGGTGTTGCCGGCCTTATCAGCTAGCGGTTCTTTCAGCCGCCGTGTCGGAGGTCTCGACCGGCACCGCACCGTCCTCAACATGGGAACGATAGGTCCGGATCGCGTCCTGCAGCGCGTTCCATTGCCGCTGGGCGTCGGTCTTGGCCTGATCCCACTCGGCCTTTTCCTGATCGACCATGGTGTCCACATGGGCCTTGGCGTCGTCCCAGTCGCGCCGCAGTTTGTCTGCCTTTTCCGTAACCCAGGCGTCGGCGCCCTCTTTGGATTCTTTGGCCTTGGCTTCCAGAGCCGCGATATCTTGTCCGAGCTTGTCCAATTGAGCCTTGGCGTTCTCGATGAAAGTGGCGGTTTCTGACATGGTTGGTCTCCTTTGCTGTCATCTGGTAGTCTGAATTTCCCGGGTGTCCGGGCGGTTCAATGGGTCAACATCTGCGCGATGGGATCGCGTTTGGTGAGTGAGTCACGGTGAATCGCCGGAGCGGAAAATGGCGAGATTTGCCGGGATCGGCGGTTGCAAAGGGAAAATGGTCGAGACGACAACGGAAAAGATTTCCCACATGCCGGGCAGGGTGAACCTGCCGGACGGGGCCGTTACCGAGCAGTTGGAACGGATTCTGGCCAGCCCCCAGTTCGCGCAATCGTCCCGTCTGTCCCGGTTCCTGAGCTATGTGGTCGAGCAAAGCATCGCCGGCGACCGGACCCGGCTGAAAGGCTATACGATCGGCATCGATGTCTTCGACAAGAACGAGGATTTCGACCCGCAGATCGATACCATCGTGCGGGTGCAGGCGGGCAAACTGCGCCAGCGGTTGGACCTTTATTACGCCGATGCGGGCCGGCATGATCCTGTCCGCATTTTGATCCCCAAGGGCAGCTATGCCCCCGTGTTCCAGTTGGCACTGGAGACCGGGCCGACCGGCGACACCGTCGAGGCGGCACCGGGTCAACGGGACCCCAAGGGCCTATCAATTGTCGTCCTGCCCTTTGCAAAGCTGGGTGTCGGCGGGCTTCACGATCATCTGGCCGACGGGATCACCGAAGAGATCACCAATGCGCTCTCCCGATTCCGGGAAATCACGGTCATCGCCCAGGGGACCCGGCGTGGCGCTGATGACCCGCCCGAGAGCCCAAGGGACATTGCCGCGCGCCTGGGCGTAACCCATCTGCTGCACGGCAGCGTGCGCAGCGCCGGGTCATCGGTGCGGGTGACGGTGCGCCTGGTGGACGGGGCGACCCAGGCGACGCTGTTATCGGAAACCTACGATCGGGACATCGAAACGGACGCCCTGTTCCAGGTTCAGGACGATATCGCGGCCCATATCGCGGCCGAAGTCGCCGAGCCCCACGGCGTCCTGTCGCGCATAGACAGCCGCTGGTCGCGCGGGGGGGCCGGCCGCACGGGCGACGCCTATGACGCGGTGCTGGCGGCCTTCGCCTATCTCAGGGCACCGACCGAGCCGGATCATGCCCGGGTCCGCGCGCGGCTGGAGCAGGTTGCAGCGGCCAACCCGGTCTATTCCAGCGCCTGGGCCATGCTGGCGATCCTGATCGTCGACGAACTGCGCGGGCCCTACAACACCATTCCCGACCCGCCGCCTATGGTTAGGGCGATAGAGGTCGCCCGCCACGCGGTGGATTGCGATCCGCTGAACGCGAATGCTTATCTGGCCCTGGCCTTGGCGCATTTTTTCTCCGGCGACCTGCCATCTTTTCGAAACGCCGCCGAACGGGCCCTGAACCTGAATGCCGCCAGCCCCGATGTCTTGGCCGACTGCGGGATCTGCCTGGCGTTTTCCGGCGAGTGGGAACGTGGACTGGGCCTGGTGCAAAAGGCGCTCCGTCTCTGCATCAATCCACCGCCCTGGTACCATGCCTTTCTGGCGATCAACGCCTACCGGCTGGGCGCCGATGAAGAGGCGCTGGTCCATGCCCGGCGTGGGATCACCGGTGCGTTCCGCTGGGGGCCCCTGCTCCAGGTCATGTGCCTGGGCCAGCTTGGCCGCGGGGAGGAGGCCGTGCCGCTGATCGGTCAGATCCTGGAGATCGCCCCGGATTTCCCGCGCAAGGCCCGGGCCGAACTGGAACTCTGGAACCTCTCCCCCGAGTTGATCGACCGGTTTTGCGACGGCTGGCGCAAGGCCGGACTCCAAGTCACCTGAAGGGTTCACCGTGACTCACTCTGTTTGATGGGATTTACCCGGCATCTTTCTCCTGCAATCGCAGGGCCCAAACGGGCCGCAAAGCAAGGAGACGCCCATGGACACCACCACGACCGAATTGGACGGCTTGACACAGCCCGGCCCACAAGGCCCGGTCAGCCGCTCCCAATCGAGCCTCACGACCACCGTCTTGGTCATAGGAGGGATTTTCCTGGCCGGGATTATTCTGATCGAGGCCCAGTCCCTCCTGGTGCCTCTGGCCATCGCCGTGCTGATCTGGTCGGTGATCAACGCCTTTGCCGGCTTCCTGACCCGCACCATTCGCATCGGCGGCAAGGGCCTGCCCGGCTGGGCCACGTTGGGTCTTTCCCTGGTCGTCTGCCTTGCCTTTCTGGCCGGCGCGGCCGAGTTGATCGCCGCCAACGTGCAGGCCATGGCGGAGGCCGCGCCCCGCTATCAGGCAAATTTGGAACAGCTGGCCAGCAAGGGCGCCGCAATGCTCGGCCTATCCATCGGGCCGGACTTTGCCGTTCTGACCGACGGCATGGGCGCGGGAGATTTGATCCTGGTTATCACGAACGGCATCGCGGGCCTGGTCGGCGACGCCGGAACCATCCTGATCTATGTCGCCTTCCTGCTGGTGGAACAGCAAGTGCTGCGGCAGAAATTGGCGGCGCTGGTGCCCGATACGGGCCGCCGAGCCGGCGTCATGGCGCTGGTCGACCGCATCCGGGGGAAGGTGCAGACCTATCTCGCCACCAAGACCGCCACCAGTCTGCTCATGGGGCTGGCGGTTTACGCCGTGACCGCCGCGGTCGGGCTGGATTTCGCGCCGTTCTGGGGCTTCCTGGCCTTCATCGCCAATTTTATCCCGGTGATCGGCGGCATTGTCAGCAGCGTCCTGCCGGCCTTGCTGGCGCTGGTCGCCTTCCCGACGCTCACGCCGTTCCTGGTGGTCGCCGCCGGGATCGGAATGGCGCACCTGGTCATCGGTAACGTGCTGGAGCCACGGGTCGTTGGACGCTCGGTCAATCTAAGCCCCCTGACCGTGATCCTGGCCTTGTCCGCCTGGGGCTTTGTCTGGGGCGTGCCGGGCATGTTCCTCTGCATCCCCCTCACCGTGATCGCCATGATCATCTGCGCCCAGTTCCCGGGAAGCCGTGGCATCGCGATCATGCTGTCCGAGGCCGGCCGGATCGACCCGCAGGCCGAGACAAACGCGGTGAGAACGTAATGTCCGGCAGCGTTCTCTTCCCGCCCATGAACGACGCCGAGGCGCGGGTGTTCCTGCTCAGCGCCATCGCGCTTTCGGCCAGCGTCTTTGGCGTCGCCTTCTGGTTCGGCGTCTTTGGCGTGGTGTTCTTCGAGAACCTGTTTTCCATTTGGGTGATCGCGACCGCCACCTTGCTGGCCACCTTTTTCGTGCGCCGCGCCCTGCCCCTGCCGCCGGGTCTGCGCTGGCGCCGGCGCTTCGTCTTGGCCCTGCCGACGCTCTGGCTGATCCTGGAGGCGACGCTGGTGTCTTCCGGCCTGGGCGATCAGACCTGGGCCGGCTGGGTGATTTGGCTCGCCATGGTCGCCGTCGCCTTCGTGACCCTGCCCTATCTGGTTTACATCGTGGTGATCGCGGTGGTGCCGGATATCGACCAGTTGCGCCAGCTCCAGCATCGCCTTGCCCTAATGGGAATCGCCCTGGCCATCGCCGCGGCGGGCATTGCCATCGGGGCCAACCACCAGCTCTTCCTGACCTGCCACGACTTCAAAATCTCTGGGTCGAATCAGCCCGCGGACTGTCGACCCAACTGAGCACAGGGTGTTGTCACACCACCGCCTAGCCGCTGCCAGTGCAACGGGCGCTTGGAAAAAACGGTTCTTAGCCGTCACCCGGCCGATGCGTTACGGCTCGAAGAGGATGTCGTAAATGGTGTCCCGACTCATCGGGCACCCGCTCCGGCGAGCGGCCGGCCCCTTGCCTGGGACCCGTCGTATTGATATTCGCGCACCAGACTGCCTCACCCCCTCAAACGACCGGATGATAGATGCCTTTTGTCTCCAGCAGGAAACGCGGCTTCAGAATGTCGTCGATGAAACCTTCACAGGCAGCGGTGATCCTGCACTTCTCCGCATCCGAGGGCTTTTTTAGCCTGTTCGCCCACACGTACCCATTGCCTCTGCGCCATAGTCTTCCCCATTCACAGCAAGTTTAGAACCGCGTCTGTTCTGTGTATCTACGGATCGACTGTCACCGCAAATTCCCTGAGCTCGACTATGCGATTTTTTTGTCAGTCTTCAAAATGTCACGCTGAATTCAAAGCCGAGCACAAGGGCATCGGGAACGTCGCCGGTCCCGCCGGGATTCAAAATATATTGAACGTCCGGTGTGAAATAAATCCAAGGGGCCAGCTGCAAACGATGATTGGCCTCGATGACCAACTCTTGGCCCGGGTCCAGTAAATCCTCGCTGACTTGAGCGTAAAACAGACCGAGCGCGGAGACGTCCTGGTCGCGCCCGGATATCAAACCCTTGTAAAGCAGGCCCCCATAAGCGGCAAAGGGCAGCCGGTTGATCTCTTGATCCGGCGCAATCGTGACGGACGCCCAAACGGACAGGCCCTGGTCGGGCGCGCCGACGGGCTCTTGATAAACCATCTGTTCCGCCAGCGCATAGAATCCGTAGTTACCGCTTTGCTGGCGGGTGGGATCGTCCAAGCGGTCATAGTCGCTGCTGTCATAATAACCGCCCAGGGCATAGCGGCCCGGCAGGTTCCCATTGCCGGTCCCTGCTTCGGGCCTGAAGCCGATTTCCGCCAGGCTGAGCACACCATCTTGCGGATTGAGCGTGAAATCGACGCCATGGGACGCATCGTCCTTGACCCTGGGGTCGGCATTAAAGGCGCCGAGCGACAGATAAAACGCGCTGCCGGGTTCCGCTACGGCCTGCACTCCCCACTGGGCATAGGAGCTGGAGGTAAAAGACGGCAGGTTTTTCTTAAGGCTGTCGGGATTGCTGTTGATGGCATCGCTGACGTAATAGTCGTAGAGGCTAGAGGTCGCGAAGGTCGCCCCGACCGAAAGCCGGCCGATGGATGCGGCCAGGCGCTCTTGCCAAAACTTGTGCTCAAGGTAGAGATCCAGAAGGCGCACCCCGGTCCCGGCGAAGATTTGGGAGGCGGGAAAGATGTTGCCGATATGGTCGGCCGAGAGATCCCGGCCTTGGTTCCAACTGGCGGAGGCGACGAAGCGGGTATCCTGCCACGCCAACAACTTCTCCAGATCCAGTTCCACGCCGCCTTTAAGCTTCGCGGCATAGGACAGGCCCTGGCTTTCGCCGCCGACCGGATTGCCCAGCACGTCGCCCGTATATTTAAGGGGAAAGGAAATGCCATCGTCTTCAAGGGCGGTTCTCGTGCTGCCCCACTCACCCGTCGCGCGCCGCCGGTCCGAGTCCGATTGCGCCTGGCTCTCGCCCGACCAAATCAACAGCCCGAGAGCAGGCAAAAGGCACCGCGCCTTTCTGGTCCATCGGACGTTGGTCCATCGGGCGCTGATCTGGGGACTCATTTTGAGCGGTTTTGGAAGTCTTGGTAAAATTCGTCCAGCACCTTCCGGGTGAAACAGCCGATGGCGGCATATTCCGCGTCGGTCAAGTTCGCCAGGGACACCCGGGCTGAGGGGTAGACAACCTCAAAACCCTTGCCGGGCAAAAGCACCACACCCGTTTCCTCGGCCAGACGGAAGAGGAAGTCAGTGCCCTTGTTGCCCTCCTCGAACCAGGCCGCGAAGGCTTTCCCGTAAAGCTGGGCACCCAGTTTGGACAGATCAATGAGGGTGTAGTAGTTCACATCCTCCGCCGTTCGCTGCACATCCAACCCCATGTTGCGATAGAGCCGTTTGTAGCGGTCGCGAATGAGCTGCTTGGCGGAGGCCTTGTAGTGACCCTGTCGGTCCATGAGTTCATTCAGGGCAAAAAGGGTCATCTGCAGCTGCTGGGGCAAGGAAAGGCCGGCCGTATGATTAAGGGCGACGGAGCGGCTATCGGCCACCAGCCGATCAATGAAACGCAGGCCGCGCGGCTCCGTCGTTAAAGAAACATAACGTTCATCGAGTTCCTTTTTATCGGCTTCCGGCAGGGCGCCAAGGGCCCGGTCAATCGCGTTTTCCTGGTGCAGGCCGATAACACCCAGGCGCCAGCCCGTGGCGCCGAAATACTTGGAAAAGGAATAAACCAGCAGGGTGTTGACCGGGCACTTCGCAAAAAGCGACACAAAATCATCGGCAAAGGTACCGTAAACATCGTCGGTGACCACGATAAGATCCTGGCGTCGCCCGTCGATCAATGCCGCCAGTTGGTCCAGGCAGCGGTCGGAAAGCCTAGCCGAGGGCGGATTGCTGGGGTTGACCAGACAAAAGACCTTGACGTCCGGGTCTTCGAGCTTTTTCAGCTCCGCTTCGGGAAACTGCCAGTCAGCCTCCTCATCCATGCGAATATCGACAATCTCCAGACCGTAATCGGCCAGCGGCGGGATCTCCAGATAAGGGGAGAAGATGGGGGTCCCAAGCGCGATCTTGTCGCCGGGATGGATGAGTTTGTTAGCGCGCAGGGATTGAAAAACGTAAGTCATGGCGGCCGTGCCGCCCTCGGTGGCGAAAAGCGCAAAATCACCCTGGTGGGCCACCGGTCCGAACATCTCCTCGGAGAGATAAGCTTTAACGATCTCCTCCGCGTGAGGCAGCATGCGCGGCGGCACCGGGTAATTGCAGCCCAGGAAGGCACCGACCAGCTCGAACAAAAACGCCTCCCGATCGAGGCCCAATTGGTCCCGCACGTAGGTGATCGACCGCTGCAGGAAGCCGACGCCTTCGCTGTCTTCATGCTTGTAAGCGAAGCTTTCAAACCGCTGGACGATGCCCGGCCGCTCCGGCAGGCCCCCGATGCCGCTGTCCAGATAGGCATAGGAACGCTCCGCCTCGCGCAGGGCAAAATCCCCCAGGCGCAAAAAGGCGCGGCGCGGCAAGGTCGCCAGAAAGTTCGGATTGCCCCGACCGGCGTTCAGCATCATGCGCTCAGAGTCCGACCGAGCCGCCTCGATGAGTTTGTCCTTCAATTCAAAGGGGCTGAGATCGGTAAACTTACTCCAGTCCGTTTCCGACATGGGAACTCCTGTTGTTTACCCGCTAGTGTGGTGGATTTGAAGTTCGTTCGATGCTTGCCATCTGATACTACGAACTTCTGATTCGGGACACTAGGACGGGTTTTTGGTGATCAAGCCAATGATCAGCGGGCCCCAAAGTGTCAGCAGCACATTAGCGACCGCGTAGGTGACGGTGAAAGAGACCACGGGCGTGGCGTTGCCGGCCTTTTCCAACAGGGCCGCGAAGCCCGGGTTGGCGCTGCGTCCACCGACCAGGCACCCCAGCGCCTCGATGGGATCCTGGATCCTAAGCACATAGTAGGAGAAAAAGAACACCAGGAGTTGGGGAATCAAGGTGACGGCGACCCCGAGCAACAAGAGGGTCGCGCCGAATTCCTTCATGGTGACCAGAGCCTGGGGCCCGGCCGAGATCCCGACCACGCCGACAAATACCGCAAGCCCGAAATCACGCAAGAAGTTGGACGCACCCGTCGGCAGGGCGGCGAAGCGGCGGTGCGTCGCGTGCAGCCAGCCAAAAAACAAGCCGGAAAGCAGGCAGCCGCCGCCCGTGCCGACCGTCACCGGAACGCCGCCCACCGTAAAATCGATCAAACCGATCAAGTAGCCCACCGTCAGGCCCAGCCCGAAAAAGACAAAATCCGTGATGGCGGCGGCCGAAATTCGATAGCCCAGCAGTTTTTGCACCCGGTCCAGGTCTTTGGGTGCGCCGATACAGCACAACTCGTCGCCGCGGCGCAGCTTGAGTTTCGGCAGTAACGGCAACTCCCGGCCCAAGCGCCGGGCGGACACCAGGAACACGCCATGACGGGTTTCAATTCCCAAGCCGTCATGCACCTCTTGCAGATCTCGCCCAAAGTACGCCCGATTGGTGAGAACCACATCCCGGCTCTCTTCGATCAACTCGAAGCCGCTCGGCGCCACCGTTTCCGGCCCGAAGAACCCCTCCATGGACCGCATCAGGACCAGTTCGCCGGTGACGCCGACCACATCGCCCGTTTCGACCGTCGTGTCGTCGGTCAGGGTAAGCGCCGCCCCCTCTCTGATGACCGCCTCGACCGCCACGTCGGAAAGCTGGCCGTCGATAGCCAAAACCCCCTGGCCGCGCGCCTTACTATCATCGACGATGCGATAGAACCGTGTCACCACCCGGCGCGCGGCGTTGAATTGACCGGGCTCCAGAGTGGCTTTGCCGCCGGCCATCTCCTTGGCGCGCTTCAGCGCCGCCGCGCGAATATCCCACTTCATGATCATGGGAAAAAACCATGTGGCCATGATGATGGGGCCGAGAGAACCGAAGATGTAGGTCACCGCATATCCCACGGCCACGTTGGTCTCCAGCTTCTGGGTCATCTCCGCCGAGAGCCCGAGATTTGCAATGGCGCCGCCGCTGGTGCCGATGATCGCGGATTGGGTCAAGCCGCCGGCGGCGAGGCCTGCCGCGGTGCCCCGATCCAGATCAAAGGCCCAGGCGGCGAACAAGACGCAGAACAGGCCGACCAGGCACATGAAAAACGCCGAGGCCAGCTCGTTCAGGGACTGCCGGTTCAAAGCATGAAAAAACTGCGGCCCGCCTTGATAGCCCACCGCATAGATAAAAAGCGCGAAAAACAAGGTTTTGATGCTGCTGTCGATTTTGACGCCCAATTGGC
The DNA here is from genome assembly GCA_028280915.1 of Kiloniellaceae bacterium. Taxonomy (GTDB): domain Bacteria; phylum Pseudomonadota; class Alphaproteobacteria; order Kiloniellales; family Kiloniellaceae; genus JANQKX01. The sequence continues at coordinate 5,570 of JANQKX010000411.1, read as the reverse complement.
CGATGAGGACCCCGACGATGAGCGTGCCGGCGATGCCGCCCAAGACAAAGCGCCCCACCTTGAATTTTCCGACCAGGTACCCCAGTGCGATGGTGATAAACAGGGCTAAGATCGGGATCGCATCGAATAGCTGGCCGATCATGTGCATGTGATCTGGTTCCCCCGCTTCATGCCAAATCGATCAGGCGGACCCCGCCGTCCCAGCCGAATGGGCCTGCCTACCATATTCACGGAAGGTAGTTTTGCGTTGATTCAGCTCATTGTCACAATCAAATTCCTGAACCTTCCGTTTTTAACCGATTTTCCCTTTTTTGGCGGGTTTTCCTTGTCCCGCCCTACCGGTCAGTCAGGGGAGGTGTGACGCAAAGACCGAAGCAGGCAAAGCTTCATTTGACGGCGTGTGAACGCGATCAGAAACAACCCGGTCAGGATCAGGACAATGGTCGGCGCGGGGGCACTGTCGATGAAAAAGCTGAGATAGATGCCGGCGAACATGGACACCAGGCAAATCAGCACCGCCACCAGCAACATTGTCCCGAAGCGGCGCACAAGCAGAAAGGCAATGGCCCCCGGCGCTATGACAAGGCCGATCGCCAGGATCAAACCGGTGGCCGCCAGCGTGGCGACGATGGTGAGCGACATGGCCGACAACAAGGCGTAATGCAGGACACCGTTGGAAAGGCCCGCCACCCGAACCTGCGCCGGATCGAAAACGAACATCATCAAATCGCGCCATTTTAACGCAATACCGGCGCAGACCAGGACCGAAATGATCCCAGTGGTCCACAAGTCGTCCGGCTCTATGCCAAGCAAGTTGCCGAACAGAATATGATCCAGATGCACGTTCGTCTCGACCATGGCATAGAGGACGAGCCCGAAGCCGAACATGCCCGAAAACACGACGCCCATCGCAGTGTCCCGCTTGACCCGGCTGCGGTCGGAAATGAAACCCGACGCCAGGGCGCAGGTGATGCCGGCGACAAAGGCGCCGAGCACCAGCGGCAATCCCAGAACATAGGCAAGCACCACACCCGGCAGCACAGCGTGGCTAACGGCGTCGCCCATCAACGCCCAGCCTTTCACGACCAGAAAGCAGGACACAAGCGCCGCCGGCACCGCGACGAAGACGGACACCAGAAAGGCCTCACGCATGAAACCGAATTGGAACGGTGCCAGAAGGGTATCAAAGTCCATCGCCGCCGCCCCGGTCAACAGAGCGGCTGGCCGGCTGTGCGGCGCTGGGATGAGGTGCTGCCGCGCCGAAACAGCCGGTGGACCGCCGACGGCCTGGATACTAACACGCCGGCGAAGGCAATGAGAAAGACCAAGGTCTGCAGCGTCACGATGATGCCGCCGGTCGCACCGTCCAGAAAGTAACTGATATAGGCACCGACAAAACTGGTGCTCGACCCGATGGCGACCGACACCAGAATCAGCCGACGAAACCCATTGCACAACAAATAGGCGGTCGCCCCCGGGGTGATCACCATGGCGATCACGAGGAAAGCACCGACGGTCTGCATGGCGGCGACGATACAGGCGGAAAGAAGCGCGAAAAAGAGCGCCTTCAGGAGCCGGGGCCGCAAACCGACCCCACGGGCGTGATCCTCGTCAAAGAAGGTCAACATCAAGTCCTTCCACTTGAAGATCAGAACCGCAAAGGACACGCAGCAAATAACAACCAGCTGCAGCAGGTCGCCGGGCGACACCGCGAGAATGTTGCCCATGGTAATCGTGCGCACGTCGACGGCGACCGGGTTGATGGAAATCATGAACAGGCCGAGCCCGAAAAATGACGTGAAGATCAGTCCGACCACCACGTCGACCTTCAGGCCCGACCGTTCGCTGAGAAACAACATGCTGGCCGCCGCCAAACCGCCAGCAAGAAAAGCGCCGAGCGAAAAGGGCAAGCCCAATATGAAGGCGCCCGCGACGCCCGGCACCACGGAATGGGACAGGGCGTCACCGATCAGCGACCAGCCCTTCAACATCAAATAGACCGACAGGAACGCGCAAACACCACCGACCAAGGCCGACACCCACATGGCGTTGACCATGTAGCTATAGGAAAAAGGCTCCAGCAGGCCGCCGGTCATGGTTGATCGTTTGCTTTCTGCACCTCGTCGCCGTACTGCACGAAGGGACGTTCGTCATCGGTCAGGATGGTAACCTGGCGGTCGTCGCCGTCGGTGTGCAGCGTTTGGGCGCTGATCGTGAAATGCCGCAGCACACCGCCAAAAGTGCGCTTCAAGTTATTTGATGTGAAGGTCGTCTCCGTCGGCCCGTATTCCAGGACCGTTCCGCGCACCAGGACCGCCTGGTCGCAATACTCCGGAACGGTCCCCAGGTTATGGGTCGAAATCAGGACGATCCGGCCCTCCTCGCGCAAATCCCGCAACAGGGCGATAATCCGCTCCTCGGTTTGCACATCCACGCCCGTAAAGGGCTCATCAAGCAGGATCACGGTCGCGTTTTGCGCCAAGGCCCTGGCCAGGAAAACGCGCTTGCGCTGCCCGCCGGACAACTCGCCGATCTGGCGCTTTCGAAAGTCCTGCATGTTGACGCGGCACAGCGCCGCCATGACCGCCTCATGATCCGCCGCCTTCGGCCGGCGAAGCATCCCCATGTGGCCGTACCGGCCCATCATCACCACGTCTTCCACCAGCACCGGGAAGTTCCAGTCCACCTCTTCCGACTGGGGCACGAAGGTGACCAAGTTACGCTTCAGCGCCTCGTTCACGGGCAGTGACAGAATGCGGATCTCGCCCTGGGCAAGGGGCAAGAACCCCATAACCGCCCGAAACAGTGTGGATTTACCTGAACCATTCACGCCGACCAGGGCCGCGATGACTCCCATGGGCAGCGCGAAGCTGGCATCCCGAATCGCCGTGTGCCCGTTCCGGTAGGTCAGTGTCACATGGCGCACATCAATGCCGGCGCCGTCGATGGATGGCGCCAATCCTTGCCGTTCTTGGTTTACCTCCGCAAGGGACATTGCTTCTCCTCAGGCCAGTACTTAGGCTTAGTTCATGGCCGAGGCGAGCCCGTCGACCACGGTCTGGGTGGTCACGTGCAACAAGTCCAGATAAGTCGGGACCGGCCCGCCGTCTTCGCTCAACGAATCCACATAGAGCACACCGCCATAGCGGGCCTCGGTTTCTCGCGCCACCTGTTGGGCCGGCGCCACATTGACCGTGCTCTCGCAGAAAACCGCGGGGATATGGTTGGCCCGAACGGTATCGATGACCCGACGGACCTGCTGCGGCGTGCCGACCTCATCGGCGTTCATCGGCCAGAGGTAAAGCTCCTGCATGCCGAAGTCCCGCGCCAGATAGCTGAACGCGCCTTCGCAGGTGACCAGCCAGCGCTGGGCGGACGGAATCGTGGCGATCAAATCGTGCAGCGGCTCGATCGCCCGGCGCAGGCTTTCCTTATAGGCAGCGGCGTTTGCTTCATAGACCGGCGTATTCGCGGGATCCTGCTCGGCGAAAGCCGCTGCGATATTGTCGATATAGATGAGCGCGTTGTCATAACCCATCCAGGCATGGGGATTGGGCTTGCCCTGGTAGGCGCCCGATTTGATCGAAATCGGATCGATGCCCGCCGAAACGGTGACCGACGGCAGATCGCCCAGGTTCGAGAGGAACTGTTCGAACCAAAGCTCAAGTCCCAGGCCGTTCCACAGGATCAAGTCCGCATCGGAGGCCCGAACCAAATCACCCGGCGTCGGTTCGTAGCCGTGAATTTCCGCCCCCGGTTTCGTGATCGACACCACCTCGGCCGCGTCGCCTGCCACATTGGCGGCCATGTCGGCAATCACCGTGAAGGTCGTCACGACCTTCATCTTTTCGGCGGCATCGGCGTGGACCGGCAGCAGGACGCACACCGAAACGGCCAAAGTCAGGACGAACCCGATCAGCCGCGAAACCCGCGGGCTGATTGGATCGACGGGCCCTTTCGAGCCTGGCAAAGCCTCGTGCATCGCCGTCGTGCCGGCCACAGGCCGTTCGCCCTTTTGCACCCTAGTCTCCGATTTATGTTTTTTACTAAATGCGCACATGTTTTACAATTTATAGATGTTTCCATCGCTCGGCCAAAACAGATGGGATTCCATTCGTTGAGTCCGCTTATCTATTTTTAATGCGAATAATTATCATTTGCAATACGATGACATCAAATTTCCAGATTTATCTCAATTCTCCTCACGAATTTCGATCCGGCAAAGGCATAAGGCCCCGCCGGTCCTCTCAAAAGGGAAGCATGGATGCTGAAGACAACGATCAATGCAGATGGCAGGCGATGGTATGGGGGCCCTTGGCTTGGACCGGTTTTAGCTTGGGCACCGATTGATCGCAGAGGCCCCCTATCGCGCTCGGACAGCGGTTGAAAAAAGCGCAGCCGGTCTCGGCAAGACGGACGGCTTGCCCGCTGGCGGCCAGCGCGCTGCGCGAATTCGCCGTGTCCTCCAGCCAGCCGATCCGCATCTCCGGCACCGAGGCAATCAGAAGGCGCGTATAGGGATGATACGGCGGAGACAGCACCTGCTGCACGGGCCCCTTCTCCACGATCCGTCCGGCATAGAGCACGGCGATGTCATGGGCGAAAGACGACACGAGGGACAGATCGTGGCTTATGAACACGATCGAAACGCCGGTCTTCTTTTGCAGCGATCTAAACAGCGCGATCACGTTGTCCCCGACGATTGCGTCCAGCGCGCTCGTGACCTCGTCGCACAGCAGCACGTCCGGCCGGGCAGCCAGGGCGCGGGCCAGACTGACGCGCTGTTTTTGTCCGCCGGACAATTCACCTGGGTAGCGCCGGGCAAAGGCGGCCGGCAACTCGACCAGATCGAGGAGACGTGCGACTTCGTCCCACCGCGCCTTGGCCGTCATGCCATGATAGAAGGTGAGTGGCCGGCCCACGATGTCGCCGATCCTCTGGCGCGGATTGAGGGCCGTATCGGCCATTTGAAAGATGAATTGCACCCGCTGAAGCTGATGCCGGGAGCGTTCCGACACAATCGGCGAAAGCACAGCCCCATCCAGCAGGACCTCGCCCCGCGCCGCGGTATGAAGGCCCGCCAAGACCCGCGCCAAGGTGGATTTCCCGCAGCCGGATTCCCCGATCACACCCAGAACACGGCCCTTCGGCAGTGTCAGATCGACATCGCTCAGGACGGGAATGGCCGATCGGCCGTCGGTGATCTTGCCGTATCCGGCCGTCACCTTGCAGGTCTCCATGGACGGGCTGTCTGGCCGTTTGACCTGATCGATATAGGCGGCCTTGCCGGCGGACATCCGGGGCGCCACTGCCTCCATCAGCCGTCTCGTATAGGGGTGCTCGGGCCGCCCAATGATCTGGTCCACCGGCCCCTGTTCCACTATTTTTCCCCGGTACAGGACCACCACACGATCGGCGATCTGCGCCACGGCCGACAGATCGTGCGTGACGTAAAGCGCGGCCGCTTTTTCTTCGCGGATCAGCGTCTTGAACCCCTTGAGCGCTTCGATCTGCGTCGTCACGCCCAGGGCCGTTGGGGGCCCGTCGAGCACCAGAAGGGAGGGGCGCGA
>JANQKX010000383.1 GCA_028280915.1 Kiloniellaceae bacterium | reverse complement strand
GCGGCCCTGCCCCTGCCGGCCGTCCAACCGGACAAAAGCCGCCAAGCACAACAGGCCCGCCCCGCCGAACAGGGTGGTGTTGATCACCGACACCTCGATGCCGGCAAAGGCGATCAGCACCACCCCGCCGGAGAGCAACAACAGGCGCAGGCCCGGGAGCCGCGGGGCGGTGCCCGCCCCGGATTGACCGGCCCGATCCGGCCCGCTCCCCTTTGGCAGCCGCAAAAAGAAGCACAGCCAGGCCAAGAGAACACCGGCCTGGGCGGCAAAAAACCAGAACCCGCCCCGCCAGGAGCCGAATTCCACAAAAAGGCCGCCGATCAGGGGGCCCATGAAGGCGGAGGTGCCCCAAAGGGTGGAAACCGCGGCCATCACCCGGGGCACCAGGCGCGACGGGAACAGCAAGCTGGTGGCGACAAACGACATGGCGATCAGGCAGCCGCCGCCCAGCCCCTGCATCTGGCGGCCGACCAGCATGACCCACATCTCGGGCGCCGCCGCACTGACCACGCAGCCCAGGCCATAAAGGGCGGCGGCGCAGGCCATGGGCCAGCGAATGCCGAAGCGCAGGGCGATCAGACCGCTCACCGCCCCGGCCACGATGGAGCCCATTTCATAAAGGGCAAAGGTCCAGGAGATCAGCTCGGCGCCGTCAATGTCGGCCACGATGGCCGGCATCATGGTGGCAATCAGCAAACTATCCGCGGCGTGCAGCCAAACGCTCAGGCAAACCAGCGCTAGGGACGCGGCATATTGGGGCACGAACAGCTCGCGCCACCGCACATGTTCGGCTTCCGCCTGTGACATACCCGCCCCTATGGGTTCTTGGAGGTTGACGTTTTCTAAAGAAATTACTTTTAAAAGTATTTTTTTTAGAAAGTCAAGGAATGTTATCGCCGGTTTCGCGCCGTACCTTAGAGCGCTTGATCAAAGCGGGCCAGGACCACCTTTTGGGCTTTTTCACAGGCCAGGCTCAGTGGCTGACCAGCGGCCAGAAAGGCGGCGATGGCGCTGGCCAGGGTGCAGCCCGTGCCCCGGCGCGTACCGGCCCGGCGTTCCACAGAGAAAGTCCCCTCACACCCCGCCGCACTGAACAGGCGGTCCTCGGCCCGGTCGCCCGATCCATGGCCGCCCTTGATCAGCACATGGCGGCCCCCATGCCCTAAGAGGATCTGAGCCTGCTCTTGGATATCGGCCTCAGATTGGGCTACCGGCCGGCCGGACAAGAGCGCGGCTTCCTGCAGATTAGGTGTCACCAGATCGGTTAGGGGCAAAAGGCTGTTTTTGAGCGCCACGACGCCATCTTGCGTCAGAAGGTGGCGGCCGGAAGAGGCCGCGATCACCGGGTCCATAATGACGGGAATGGATGAAGCATGACGCAGGACGGACGCAACCGCTCCCACGATCTCCGCGTCGGCCAGCATCCCGATCTTGATGGCCCCGACCGGCCCCGAGTCAAGAGCCGCCTCCAGCTGGGCCGCCACCAAGGGGGCCGGCAGGACCTCCAGCGCCGTCACGCCTTGGTGGGTCTGGGCGGTAACGGCGGTGATCACGGGCCGCGCCTGGCCGCCCAAGCCGGTGATGGTTTCCAAGTCTCGTGAGATACCCGCGCCACCGCTGGAATCGCTACCGGCGATGACAATGACCGCGGGCGTCGGCGTCACGCCCCCGCCCCGCTCCCGGCCGTTTCGGCGGTCCGGGCCAGCCACTCCCGCGTCCTGGCCTCGGGATCCGGGTTGAGCAGGATATCACTGACGACCGCCGCGCTGTCGGCCCCGGCCGCGAAAACGGCGTACAGGCGCTCCGGCGTCAAACCGCCGATGGCCACCAGGGGCCGTTGGCCGATCAGGCCGCGCCACTCCGTGATCCGGTCCAGGCCTTGGGGTGCCCAGGGCATCTTTTTCAGCACCGTGGGATAAATCGGCCCCAGCGCCACATAGGCCGGATCATGGTGCAAAGCCCGCTCCAGTTCGGCGTGGTCATGGGTCGACAGCCCCAGCCGGATGCCGGCCTTCGCCAGGGCCGGCACGTCGGCGTCCTGCAAATCCTCCTGACCCAGGTGCACGAAGTCGCAGCCCAGCTCCATGGCCAATTGCCAATAGTCGTTGACGATCAGCTGGCAGGTATGGGCGGCGCAAAGGTCCCGCGCCGCCGCGATTTCCCGCCGCAGCTCGGGCTCCGCCTTGTCCTTGATGCGCAGCTGCACCAGCTTCACGCCGAGGGGCACCAGGCGGGCGAGCCAGTCGTAACTGCCGACAATCAAATAAAAGCGTGACAAGCTCCGATCAGTCATCCCAACGCGCCCAACTCGGCTTTGCCGAACACCGGCGTGGAGGGAGCGGCCATGTCCTGGGCGGGCATGGGCCCGGCGCGGCGGGCCGTGACCCCGGCCTCGATAGCCATGGCGAAGGCCCGGGCCATGGCCACCGGGTCATCGGCCCTGGCGACGGCGGTGTTCAGCAGCACCGCGTCAAAGCCCAGCTCCATGGCGTGGGCGGCCTGGGACGGCACGCCGATGCCCGCGTCGATGATCAGGGGCACCTCGGGAAAATGGGCCCGCAGGCTGCGCAGGCCATAGATGTTGTTCAGGCCCAGGCCCGTCCCGATGGGCGCCGCCCAGGGCATCAGGACCCGGCAGCCCGCGTTCAACAGACGCTCCGCCGTGACCAGGTCCTCGGTGGTGTAGGGAAAGACCTCGAAGCCCTCATCGCTGAGGATGCGCGCCGCTTCCACCAGGCCGAACACGTCGGGGCACAGGGTGTCGTTTTCGCCGATCACCTCCAGCTTGATCCAGGTGGTGCCGAAAACCTCCCGCGCCATCCGGGCCGTGGTCACCGCTTCCTTCACGCTGCGGCAATCGGCCGTGTTGGGCAACAGCCGCACGCCCAGTTCCCGGACCAGGGACCAAAAGGCTTGGCCCTCCCGCCCGGCGCCGGCTTCCCGCCGGAGGGAAAGTGTCACCACTTCCGCGCCGCTGGCCTTCACCGCCGCCGAAAGCACCGCCGGCGAGGGATAACGCGCCGTGCCCAAGAAAAACCGCGAGGTCAAATCAACGCCATAAAAGCTGGCTTTTTCCATAACAATTCCTTTGCTGGCCTTTTTCCCG
>JANQKX010000369.1 GCA_028280915.1 Kiloniellaceae bacterium | reverse complement strand
ATCCCGTGGCCAGGGTCTCGCGCAACGGCCCGGCGGGGATAACCCTGCCGTTGCCTAAGCCATAGCCGCCGTCGATCACGATAAGGGAAACGTCCTTTTTGAGGCTGTCGTTTTGAAAGCCGTCGTCCATCACGATGGCCTCGGCGCCGGCGGCGATCGCGGCTTGGGCACCGGCCGGACGGTCGCGGGCGACCCAGGTGGGTGCGGCTCGAGCCAACAGCAGGGCTTCGTCTCCCACGTCGCCGGCACCGTGGCGCTCGGGCGCGACGCGGAGGGGGCCGGTTTCCCGTCCGCCATAGCCCCGGGTGAGGGCATGGGCATCCAGCCCGCTCTCCCTCAAGCGCGCCAGCAGGGAAAGGACGACAGGCGTCTTACCCGCGCCACCGGCCACGATGTTGCCGACACAGATAATGGGGACGCTGGCTTGCCAAGGATTTTGGCGCCGCCGCCGCCAGTCGGCCACCCGGCCGTAGACGAATGCGGCCGGCGACAAAAGGCGGGACAGGGTGTTGGCGTGAGCCCAAAAATCAGGCGCTTGCATGCTGCAGATCAGCGGCGGTCTCGCGCGGTGCGGCGTCGGCTTGTTCGGCGAATTGAGACGCGTAAAGCCGGGCATAGGTGCCGCCGCGGGCGAGCAATTCCCCATGACTGCCCTGATCCACCACGCGGCCGCCCTCCAGCACATAGATGAGATCCGCGTCCACCACGGTGGACAGGCGGTGGGCGATGACCAGGGTGGTCCGCCCCTTCATGAGGTCCTTGAGGGCCGCCTGGACATGGCGCTCGGATTCGTTGTCCAGGGCCGAGGTGGCCTCGTCCAGGAGCAGGATCGGCGCGTTTTTCAACATGGCCCGGGCAATGGCGATGCGCTGGCGCTGCCCGCCGCTCAAATTCGAGCCGCGCGGCCCCACCGGAGTGTCATAGCCCTGGGGAAAGGCCTGGATGAAGTCGTGGGCCTCGGCCAGTTTCGCCGCCTCGATGATCTCTTCGTCGCTGGCGGTGGGGCGCCCATAGGCGATGTTGGTGCGAATGCTGTCGTCGAACAGCAGGACTTCCTGACTCACCAGGGCGATGGAGTCCCGCAGGCTTTCGATGGTCACATCGCGCACATCGGTGCCGTCGATGGTCACCTTTCCCGAATCCACGTCGTAAAAGCGGGGAATCAGATTCAGAACGGTGGATTTGCCCGCGCCTGAGGGTCCGACCAGGGCGATGGTCTTGCCGGCCGGCGCGGTCAAGGTGGCTTGATGGAGGGCGGATTTGTCCTCTTCATAGGCGAAATCCACCGCCTCCAAGTGCACTTCACCGCCGGAAAGGACCAAGTCCCGGGCCTCGGGCCGGTTGCGGATGGTGGTTTCCCGGTCCATGAGGTCAAAGACCCGCACCGCCGCGGCCAGGCCTTCCTGCAGGTTGGCGTTCAGCTTGGCCAGGCGTTTGATGGGCTCGTAAGCCAGCAGCAGGGCGGTGATGAAGGCAAAAAACGAACCGGCGTCCTTGGCGCCGGTGATGACCTGGGAGCCGCCGTAGAGGATCACCGCCACGATGGCCAAACCGCCCAGAAACTCCATGATGGGATGGCTGAGGTTGCGGGTGCGGGCGCCCTTGTAGTTCAAGCGGAACACACGATCGATGGCGCTTCGGGTGCGATCGGTCTCATAGTCTTCCATGGCATAGGCCTTGACGTGGCGGATGCCCTGGAAGGACTCGTCCAGGCGGGTGGTCAATTCCCCCACCTGGGCTTGGGTATTGCCGGAGACCTTGCGCATGCGCCGGCCGATCTGAACGATGGGGATGATGGCGGTGGGGAAGGCCAGGAAGGCCACCGCGGCCAACATCCAGTCCTCGTAAAACATCACCACGATCAGGGCCAGGGCGGTCAGGGTATCCTTGCCCAGGCCGGTCAGCGTGTCCGAGACCGCGTTCTTTAACTTGTTGACATCATTGATAAACCGCGCCACCAGCTCGCCCGGGGCCGTGCGGTGGAAAAACGCCAGGTCGGTACCGATCAAGCGCCGGTAGAGCTGGGCCTGCAGCTCCGCGACGATGCGAAAGCCCACGTAGGACATGAGCACCGCCTGGCCGTAGGTTGCCAGGCCCTTGGCCAGGAACACCACCAGGGCCGCCCCGGCGATGGGCACCAGCAGGTCCTCGTTCCGGCTCACGAAAATGTCGTTGATGATGGGTTTCATCAGCTGGGTGAAGGCGGCGGTGCTGACGGCGACCACCACCATGCACAATAAAGCGGCGGCGATTCGCCACACATGGGGGCGCACGTATTCGCGCACCAGGCGTTCGACGAGCGCGCGTGTGCTATTGTCCAGGGGAATCTTTTTTGCGGTCCGAGCCGTTTTTTGCAAACCGTCGCGCCTTGCAGTTGGAGCCGAAGAGCCTCATCTAGGAGGTCGTCACCTTACCACGCACCTTTGCAATGCGCCACGGCGCCAAACCGAGACGAACCATCTCTTTAAGTATTTGTTCTAAGGTGCAGTATTGTGGCATAGGTTGGGGCTTAGCCATTCGAGTGCAAGGGCAAAATGCTTCAGGTCCAGCAAGACCACCTGCCAAAGCTGACATTGACGCCGCGTCGTATCCTGGTCATCCGAAACCCCACCTCCGGCCGCGAAACAGATCTGGTTTCCGGGACCATTGAAGGTCTGCGCAGCCTGGGCGCCCATGTGCGCCTTTTGAAAACCACCAAGCGGGGCGATGCCGAGGAACTGGCCCGGACGGCCACGGCCCGGGAGTATGACGTGGTGGTGGCCGCCGGCGGGGACGGCACGGTGGGCGAGGTCATTACCGGTCTGGCGGCTCAGGCGGCGGATTTGAAACAAGACGGGCGGTCGGACACCGATGCCCGGACCCCTTTGCTGGCCATCGCGCCCACGGGGACCGCCAATGTGCTCGCCCATGAGATCGGCCTGCCCTTCGACCCCGCGGCCCTGGCCCTGCTGATCGCGACGGGCGCTGATGTCGCCGTGTCCATTGGCGAGATCGCCGACGGCCCCTTTTTTGGTGCCATGGTGGGGGCCGGCTTCGACGCCCGGGTGGTGGATAAGGTGGACCTGGCTGTCAAAAAGCGTTTCGGCAAAGGCGCCTATGTGTGGTCCGCTGCGCGGCAATTCGTCAGCCGGGCACAGAATTACCGGGTCGAAATCGACGGGGTGATCCACGCGGCCGGCGGGGTGGTGGTCAGCAATACCCGGCTCTACGCCGGGCGTTTCCTACTGGCGCCCAAGGCCCATTTGACGACCCGCGACTTCCAGGTTTGCCTCTTTGGCAAGGATTCCTTTTGGGGGCGGGTGCAGAATGCCACGGCTCTGCCGTTGGGAATGGTGCCGAAGCTGCCCGGTGTGCGGATCGTTTCGGGGCGGCAGGTGACCATCACCGGGGCCGAGGGCGAGCCCCTGCAGGCCGACGGGGACGTGGTGGCCCGCTTGCCGGTTACCATCACCGCCCGGCCTCAAGCCTTGCGGCTGATCGTGCCCAACCACTATGTGCTAGATCACAACCCGGCGGATCGCGCGGACTGACTCTTTGTCACGCGCCGGCGACGGTCATGCCGTCCACCCGCAAGGTGGGCGCGTTGGTGCCGTACTTGAAGGTCAGGTCGCTGGCCGGGGTGATGGCCAGGAACATGTCCTTCAAGTTTCCGGCGATGGTGGCCTCGCTGACCGGGTGGGTCAGTTCGCCGTTCTTGATCCAAAAGCCGGCGGCACCGCGGCTATAGTCACCGGTCACGCCGTTCACGCCCATGCCCATCATTTCATTGACGTAAAAGCCTTCTTCGATTTCGGACAAGAGCGCCTCGGGGGCGAGTTCGCCAGGCGCCATGTAGAAGTTGGTGACACCGGGATGAGGCGGGCCGGAGGTGCCCCGGGCCGCGTGGCCCGTGGTGCTGAGGCCCAGCTGCTTGGCCGAGCTGAGATCCAGGATCCAGGTTTTGAGCACCCCGTTCTCCACCACCTGCAGGGGGCGGTTCGCCACGCCCTCAGCATCGAATGGCTTTGAGCGCAACCCCCGGGCCCGGTGCGGGTCGTCATGAATCTGAATGTTTTCCGCGAAAATCCGCTCGCCCATTTTTTCTTTCAAAAAGCTGGTGCCGCGGGCGATGGCCGGGCCGCCGATGGCGCCCGACAGATGTCCCAAGAGGCCGCCGGAGACCCGCGGGTCAAACACCACGGGGAACTTGCCGGTTTCGGGCTTGCGGGCTCCCAAGCGCCGCACCGCGCGCTCGCCGGCCTTGCGGCCTATCTCGGCCGCTGCCGCCAGATCCGCGCCAAAAACCGTGGAGCTGTATTCGTAGTCCCGCTCCATGGCCTGCCCCTCGCCGGTCAGGACCGAGACACTGAGGGCAAAGCCCGAACGGGCGTAACTGCCGGCAAAGCCATTGGAGGTGGCCAGGGTAATGCCGGTGCGGCCCCAATTGGCCTCGGCCCCTTCCGAGTTGGTAACGCCGCTCACGGCGCGGGCGGCTTCCTCGCATTCTGACGCCTGTTCGATAAAGCTCTCCGCCGTGGGTTCCGCCGGATCGAAAATCTCCAGTTCGGGGATTTCGCGGGCGATCTGGTCCGGGCCGGCGAGACCGCAATAGGGGTCTTCGGGCACGGCGCGGGCCATGGCCATGGCTTGGTCGACGATGCCGTTGATGGCCTCGGGGCTCAGATCCGTGGAGGAAACGAAGGCCTGACGCTGGCCGAGAAAGACGCGCAAGCCCAGATCCTTGTTTTCCTCCCGCTCCAGGCGTTCCACCTGGCCGAGGCGCTGGGCATGAGACAGGGAAGTGGATTCGAAGAGGACCGCGTCGGCGCCATCGGCACCGGCGGCCTTGGCTTTTTTGATCAGATCGGCGAGGAAGTTTTGGTGATCGGCTTGGCTCATCGGGATTTCTTCGTTCCTTGACAAATAACGCATGCGCCGGCACCCGGCCGGCAGGTTGGGTGCAAAATGCGTGAACGGCGGTCTTTAAGCAAGGGGAGCCCGTTAAAGCAAGACAGCCTCTTCACCCA
>JANQKX010000365.1 GCA_028280915.1 Kiloniellaceae bacterium | reverse complement strand
CCCAATCCGATAAAGCCCTTTTCATTGCCGCCGGTCCGCCGATAATGGACGGACTGGACACAGAAGAGGGGGCCGGGTTATGGCGAAGCCGTCAATCCTGATCGTGGGCGCCGGTCCGGTCGGTTTGACCGCGGCCTTGGAATTGCAGCGGCGCGGTTTCAGTCCGAGCATTATCGATCAAAAGCAGGGACCCGTGGTGGAGTCCCGCGCCTTGGCGGTGAACCCGCGAAGCCTGGCCATCCTGACCCCCTCCGGGCTCGCGGAACGCTTTATCGCGGCGGGCAAGAAGATCCAAAGGGTTTACTTGCGCGGATCCGATCGTTTGCTGCTGACGGTGAAGATGGAGTCACTTCCCGGTCCGCATAACTTCATGCTTGTGCTGCCGCAGGACCAAAGCGAGGCCTTGCTGGCTCAGGCGGTGAACGAGCGGGGCCTTGAGATCGCCTGGGGCCACAAGCTGACCGACCTGCATCGCGACGGCGAGACGGTGACCGCGGTGATCCAGGACCCCGATGGCGGGGTCAGCGAGCAGCACCCCGACCTGGTGATCGGTGCCGACGGCGCCCATTCCACCGTGCGCCGGGCCATCGGCCAGGACTTCAAGGGCTCCGCCTATGATGAGAACTTTGGCCTGGTGGACGGGGAGGTGGCAACCGACCTGCCCTTGGACGGGCTCAACGTCTTCGACCGTTCCCCCCGGCTGTTCGCCATGTTTCCTATCCGGGACCGCCGGGTGCGTCTCATTTCGGATCACGAGGATTTCATGGATCACCTGCCGCCGGAGATCCGCATCACGGAGGTTCACTGGCAATCGCCGTTTCGCATTTCCCACCGCCTGGTGGACAGCTATCAGGACGGACCGGTATTCCTCGTCGGTGACGCGGCCCATATCCATTCGCCCCTGGGCGGGCGGGGCATGAACCTGGGGATGGAGGACGCGGCCTGGCTGGCCTGGCTGATTGCCGAAGGCAGGACCGAGGGCTTCACGGCCGCGCGCCGGCCGGTGGCCGAACACCTGATTAAAACCGTGGACCCGGCGACCCGTTTCATGGCCTCGGACAAATGGGGCCATCGTCTGTTGCGCCGTCACGTGCTGCCGCTCATCGGGGCCTTGCCCTTTGTGCAAGAACGCCTCTTGCCCAACGTCACGGCCAGCAACACGCCCTTTCCGCCCTGGCTGGAGAACGGCGGCTAACTGGCGCCGGGCAAGCCCGGGTCGGTCTGCACCAGGCTGGGCCGGTGGGACAGGCGCAGCCACCAGGCGGAGAGGTTCGGGTGATCGGCCAGCAAATCCGCCCCCTCGGGCGCGGCGGTCAGGTAGGCCATCATGGCCCCTAAATAAAGGTCGGCCAAGGACAGTTCCTGGCCGTTGAGCTGCAGGCCTTCGGCGGCGATGGTCTCCAGGGCCGCCAGGGGGCGCCGGGACCCGGCCAGGCCCTTTTGGATCTCCTCCCGGTCCGGGGCTTCGCTCAGGGCCGGCAGAAAAACCCGGTTCGAATAAATCTGCCGCACCCAGGGCCAATAGGCATAGGCGTCCACGATGGACATGACCTGGGTCATGCGGGCCCGCGACCGGGGCGCGGCGGGCTGCAGGTCGGCGCCGGAAAAAGCCTCGTCCAAGTAGCGGGTGATGGCGCCCGTTTCATAGATCACGAAATCGCCGTGGCACAGGGTCGGGACCCGGCCAAAGGGGTTGAGGGACAGATAACCCGGCGGCAGGGGCGGGTCGAAGGGGTCCACCTCGATTCGGTCGTAGGCCAAATCCTTTTCCGCCAGCACCATGCGGACGATGCGCAGGTAGACGCTGAAGCGATATCCGTAAAGCTGAAGGGCCATTGTCCATGCTCCCTGATACATTCGGTACAAGACACTCGTATTGTCGGAATTGCCTATAGAGGATTTTTAGAGTTTTCTCGCATCAATTGGAACCGCTTTGCCGGGCTGGTGTTGTGAAAGCAGCACCGCTTCCCGTCTGCCGTCCCCGAAGCTCCGGCCGGCGGCGCTGTCGATGGGGCATTGCCCCAGCGGGGCAATCTTTTATTGCAGTGCAGCAAGCCCGTTATTCAAAAACCAGCCTAAACGGTAGTATTACATCACCGATCTTTGATTTGACTCAAATAGGTCCAACTATTCACCCCTTTTAGCGAATTTTTACTCAAACGTCGCGGGCCTGTCATTAATTTGACACTTCCCTTTGCTTTCTTCGCGGTAAGACAAACCCACGAGGAAACGCGGCATGTACTTAGATTCCGACCACGCGACGAATGCGGACAACCTTTCCATGCGGGCCTGGCAGGTCCTTGGCAATCGCGCCTTGGTGCGCTCCTGGCTGGCTAACACCAACCCCCTGGCCGAGGGCAACGCGCCCCTGCACGCCTGTGAGGCGCCCGAGATTCGCCGCCGCTTGGAACAGCAGCTCAACTGGTTCGACGGTGCCGCGCGCCGCGGCCGCATCGGATAGGACCGGATCGACCAAGACGGGCCCGTAAAAGGAGAAGCCGAACAAGAGAGACCGGGACCGGAAACGCCGTTCCTTGAATTGCTTTAGTAAATTCACTCGTTTGGCCGAATCGACCGGCCCAAAAGCGGCCCGGGCGCCACGGAACAGTTGGGGAGATAAAAGGTCTCCCGCCTTTCCCATGGGGAAGGGGCAGGTCAGGAAAAACTGGCCTTCGCTGTCTTCCGTTGATTTTGTTGCTCTTGAAACCTGCGGGCCTAGCCCCCTGACAGGATCCCCTAATCGGGCCTCCTGCTCGGTCACGGCTGTGACCGGTCGGATTTTGAATACCGTCCGTTCCGGGTGCGGCAAACGGCCCGTCTGTCGTTTGCTCTATTGGGGCATTCGTGTTTGGCGTCCCAGGCGTGTTTGGCCTCTCAGGGAGATCTGACCCGCTTCCCAAGGCTCCATCCCCGGGTGTTTCCCCAGATTCCTTTTCTGCCTGTTCCTTTTCTGCCTGGCATCCCGCTCTTCAGGTCGTCCGTCCCGGAAATGGCCTGCCAGGCCCAAGGCCCCGGGGTGGGGATTTCATGATCCGCTCTTGCCACCGGCCCATCATCCTCTATTAATGCTGGGGAATGCCTTTTAGGTGGAAAGTTTGGGGGACCAGGCATGAGCGAACAGGACGCCATTGAAAAGTTGAAATCCGGCTACCGGGCCTTTCGTGACGGGCGGTTTCGGGCCGAGCGAAGTATCTACGAAACCTTGGTGGATCAAGGGCAGAAGCCCAAGACGTGCCTGATCGCCTGTTCCGACTCCCGGGTGGACCCCTCGATCGTGCTGCAGACCGATCCCGGCGACCTTTTTGTCGTGCGCAACGTGGCCAATCTGGTGCCGCCCCACGAGGAGCTGGGCTCGTTTCACGGCACCAGCGCGGCGCTCGAATACGCCGTGCAACACCTGCAGGTGGAAAACGTGGTTGTCCTGGGTCATGCGCATTGCGGCGGCATCCGCTCCCTGTTCCAAGACCGCCCGCGGGACGAGGAGGGCAACTTTTTCATCGCCCCCTGGATGAGTCTGGTGCGTTCGGCCTACCTGCGGGTGGAGGGCACCATGCCCGACGCCCCCGAGGCCGTAAAGGCGAAGGCCTGCGAGCAAAGCGCGGTCCTGGTTTCCCTGGAAAACCTCATGACCTTTCCCTGCATCCGCGACCGGGTAAAAGAGGGCAGGCTGCGCCTGCACGGCTGGTACATCGACATCCGGGCCGGCATTCTGTACGTCTATGATCCGGTCAAGCAGATTTTCCAGGCCGTGGACTAGGCGGTGCGTGCTGTCCACGATGGGGTGAGCGGTCAACTGCCGACCCATCGTTCTTCATGGCTCCGCGCCGGGCCTTGGAAAAAAGCCGGACGTCACGTTTTCGTATGTGGCCGAGGTGTGGCGCGGTCTTTCACGATGGCTTGAAAAAGGCGGGTCTGCCCGAATAGTGACCTTTTCCAAGAGAAAACCGGGATGGTTTATTGGATGCAAAAGAATGAGCCCGGGCGTGGAAATCCAGGCCCGGGCACAAAGGTGGGTTAGGAGACTTTTTTTGTTATTCGGTTAGTTGGGCAGGATCACCGCGTCGATCACGTGGATCACCCCGTTAGAGGCTTCCACGTCAGCAGCGATGACCTTGGCGCCGTCAACGGTGACACCATCCGTTGCGTCGATGTCCACCTCGCTGCCCTGCACGGTTTTTACCGCCAGCTGCTGGCCGGCCAGGTCGCTGGACATGACCTTTCCGGGCACCACGTGATAGGTCAGAACGGCAACCAATTGGTCTTTATTCTCGGGCAACAGCAGGCTTTCGACCGTACCCTCGGGCAAGGCGGCGAAAGCTTCGTCAGTGGGGGCGAAAACGGTAAAGGGGCCGTCGCCCTTTAAGGTGTCCACTAAATCGGCGGCTTGAACCGCGGCCACCAGGGTGTTGAACTGTCCCGCGGACACGGCCGTGTCCACGATATCGGTCTGCGGCGCGCTGGCCGCTTGCTGTTCGTTGGCGGAACCGCTGGCACAGGCGCCCAGCACCAGCGGGACAATTAAGATAAAAGCTTTGCTAAAGGATCTGGCGAACATGCGCTTCCCCATTTGTCTGTGATCATCGAATTGTCATACGGTGCCCGATACCGGCTGGATCACATAATGGTTCATCGCGGGTGAACTATTTTCTCCGGTTGAAACTTCGTCATGCTTGGCGAGGGCTGTTGTGCCGGTCTGTCGGCGGCGCAGGGCGCGCGGGCTTGACGGCCATTATGCACCCTATTGAAATTAGCTGATCGCAACCTTAGCTGTGCCAGTGGAATTCCATTTCCAACAGGTGGCTTTGAGGTTAGTCTCGGGGCCCTCAATTTGGGTGAGCAGGGGGGTATTATGGATCAGGGGGATAACATGGATCAGTCTTTGCAACGGGGTGACGTGCTGGAGCTCTTGGAGCAGCTGGGCGCGGAGTCGGATGAAGAGGTTCTGGCCGCGGCCCGGCGCTTGGATGAGATGGTAAAGGCCGCCGATCTGTCCTGGGACGACCTCCTGGTGCCTTCCCCCGGTGCCGCGCCCGAGGATGAAGAGGACGAAGCAGCGGACGAATGGGGCGCCGAAGATGATTTCGACGCCGAAGAAGAGGCCGGCGACGAGGGTGAGGGCGACGAAGCGGACACGGGCGATGAGGACGGCAAAGGCAACGCGGCCTTGGCCCTGGTCAAGGAGCTTTTGGCGCTGAAGAGTATTTCCGAGGAGCTGCGCGAGGATTTGCAAGGCTACAAGGCCGACATCGCGGCGGGCCGTTTGGCGGCGGGCGACCGGCGTTATCTGCAGGCCCTGCACAAACGCTTGAAGGGACGCTAAGCCACAAGCGCCGGTCGGATCACCGGTCATTCCGCTCGCATTCATCCCGTTTTGGCGTTTCGCTTTTGGGGGATATGTTCCATGAAAATCACCCGCGTTTCCGTGTTTCAGGTGGATTTGCCCCTGGCCAAACCCTATTGGCTCTCGGGCGGGCGCCTGCGTTTTGACCAGCTGGACAGCACCTTGGTGGCGGTGGATTGCGACACGGGTCATCGGGGATGGGGCGAGGGCTGCCCTTGGGGCCACACCTATCTGCCGGCCCATGGCGCCGGGATCCGGGCCGCGGCCGAGCTTTTGGTGCCCGCCCTCCTGGGCCAGGACCCGCGGGAGCTGGACCGCCTGAACCGCCTCATGGATTTGGTGCTGCCGGGACACCTCTATGCCAAGTCGGCCCTGGACGTGGCCTGCTGGGACCTCTTCGGCCAGGCCACCGGCCAGCCCCTGTCGGCACTCTTGGGCGGCTGTGAGAGCGAAGCGGGCGCACCCATCGCGTCGTCCATTTCCACCGGACAGCCGCCGGAAATGCTGGCGGAGATCCAGCGTTACCGGGATCGGGGCTACTTCGCCCATTCCGCCAAGGTGGGCGGTGACGCGGCCTTGGACGTGGCCCGCATCCGCTATCTGGAGGAAAACCGGGCCCCGGGCGAGACCATCGTTTACGACGTGAACCGGGCTTGGAGCCGCCAGGAAGCGGTTGCCGTGATGACCGCGGTGGCGGACCTGGGTGTGACCGTGGAGCAGCCCTGCGAGACCTTGGACGATTGCGCCGCCGTGGCCCGGCGCACCTCCACGTCCATCTCCTTGGACGAGCGTCTGGAGACCACGGGCGACCTCTGCCGTTTCATCAGCGAGGGCATCGGCGAGGTGGTGAACATCAAGATCAACCGGGTGGGCGGGCTCACCAAGGCGCGCCGTTTACGTGATCTGGCCGAGGCCAGCGGCCTGCGCCTTTTGGTCATGGAATCCGGCGGCTCGGTCATCGCCGACACCGGCGCGGCCCACTTGGCGGCCACGGTGCCCGAGCATTTGATGATCGGCTCCTGGTTGAGCCATGACATGCTGAGCAAGGATCTGGCCCCGGGGCGCGGGGCCCGCAACGTGGCGGGCCGCATGCCGGCACCCAAATCCCCCGGCCTGGGCGTGGCGCCGGACCTGGCCCAACTGGGCGATCCGGTGGCGGTGTACCAATAGCCGCCGCGGGGCGCGGGGATCAGCCTTCAGAGAGGATCAGCCTTCAAAGGTTCAGCCAGGTGCCCGCCGCGGCGCCGGCCATGCCCAGCGCAATGGCCAGCAAGGGGCGTCTGCTGAGGGCCATGACCGCGGCGGCGATCAATACGGCCATGCCGGTCCTTAGGCCGCCGCGGGCGCACTCGGCGGCGACGATGGCGACCAGCACCGATCCGCCCATGGCCTTCAAGACCGCTTCCAGGCGCGGGGTCATGGTCCAAAGGGTCATGAGTTCGCCGCCGATGGTGCGGGTGGCCAGCAGCACGAAGGCGATGAGCCCGATGGTGCCGTAGACGGACAGCAGGGCCTCAGCGGTCATGGCGCCAAGCCTCCACGGCGCCGCCGGCAACAGCGGCGGCAACCACGTTCCAGCCCGGCGGCAAGAGGTACAAGCCCGCGACCGCCACGATGGCGGCGGTGCCGTAGCTGGGTAGAACGGCGAAGGCGGCGCGGCGGACATCGGGGGTATTCAGCAAGGGACCCAAGATCATGGTGGTGAAATAGGCGGCCATGAGAACATCGATGCCAAATCGGTCCAGATGGCCGATCCGTTCGCCGGCGATGGCGCCGATCGCCGTGCCCGCCACCCAGGCCAGCCACAACATCAAGCTGGCGCCCAAAAGGCGCCCCAGATCCCGGCCGCCTTGCTGGAAGGCTTGAAAGCCGTCGGCGAAACTGGGATCGGTGAGCAACATCACGGCGCCCCAACGCTGTGGGCGCTGGACTTGGTTGACCCAGGGCGACAAGGCGGCACCCATGATCACCAGGCGGCTGCTCACCGCCGCCGTGGCCAGCACCAAGGCCAGCGAGGGCCATCCGCTCGGCCAAAATTCAAGGGACGCGAATTGAGCCGCCGCCGAAAAGACCAAGACGCTCATGATCATGGCTTGGGCCACGGTCATGCCCTTTTCGACCGCGGTGACCCCGAAGGCCATGCCAAAGGGCACGATGAAGACCGCGATGCCGGCTAAATGTTGCATGCCCTGAAGGATGCCGCGCTGGCTAAAACCCATGCGCTCGGGATGCTGTCGGGCCTCTGGTTCGGTAAGGGATGGGGGAGGAGGCGGGTGCATAGGGCAATCCGATATAACTGTTTTAACGGTTAGAATAGCCTTTGTTTGTTGCCTGTCAACCGTTATACCGGTTAGGATTGGCCATGGGATTTGGAAACTCCGCCGTCAAGATCTTGGGCGAACGCTTGTGTTTGGATTTTGTCAACACGGCCAATTGGTCGCCCGACCACCAAGTCGCCGACGAAAAGCTTGAAGACCTGCAGGATTTGGCTCTTTGGGCGCAGGAGGTGGGGATTCTGCCGCGTGACGCGGGTGCCGCCGACAGCCGGCTGGCACGGGTTGACCTGGAGGCGATGTAGGTCTTTCGCGGGCACCTGCGCGCTTTGCTGCTGTCGACCCGATCTCACCGTCCGGTTCCCGAGGACAGCCTGGCGGCTCTGAACCGGGTGCTGGGTGACAAGGCCCCCGGACTGGCCCTCCGTGCAAGGGGTACAGAGCTGGATTTTGCGGCAAATGTGGGACTGCATCAGAAAATTGCCCTTTCCGCGGTGGCGTTGCTCACCACGCCCCGCGATCTCGGGCGGCTGAAGCTCTGTCCGGGGGACCGCTGCGCCTGGCTGTTCCTGGATGAGAGCCGTAATGGGCGCCGGCGCTGGTGCGCCATGGAGACCTGCGGCAATCGGGCCAAGGCGCGCCGTCACTATGCCCGCTACGGCCTCAAAGCTCAGTAAATCGACCAAGGTAACGCTACCGTTAAGGGTATGTGACAATTCTGTTGCTGACAGAGCGGGCCAGATCCCATAGAGTCCGGGGGCTTTTGCGGCGCCGGTCGTGCCGCGAAGGTTGAGTGACGAGGGCGCAAAACTTCAAAGAAGACGGCAAAATAGGCCCTCCTTTCAGCACTCATAACACCAATCCAAAAATGATCAGGGAAGCAAAAAAATGGAAAAAGACCTTTTGTTGAAACGCATTCTTGGCGACAAGCGCGCCAGCCGCCGGGATTTCCTGGTGGGGGCGACGGCGCTCGGGCTCAGCGTCACCGCGGCCTCGGCCATGTGGACGGAAGCCAAGGCCCAGGAGCCCAAACGGGGCGGCCACATGCGCGCGGGCCTGAACGACGCCAATACCATCGACTCCTTGGACCCGGCCACCTTCAACGCCACCTACATGATCTGTGTCAGCCGGGCTTTCCGGGACAGCTTGGTGGAAGTGGGGCAGGATAATCAGGCCAAGCCCACCTTGGCGGAGTCTTGGGAGTCCACGCCGGACGCGCTGACCTGGCGCTTCAAGCTGCGCCCGGGCGTGGAGTTCTCCGACGGCAAGAGCCTCACCACCGAAGACGTGATCGCCTCCATCAACGTGCACCGGGGGCCGGACACCAAGTCGGGCGCGGCGGGTGTCTTCTCGGGCATCGAGGATGTTTCCGCCGATGGCAAGGACGTGGTCGTGGTGACCTTGAAGGAAGCCAACGCGGACTTCCCCTTCCTGATGACCGACTATCACATGAACATCCTGCC
>JANQKX010000338.1 GCA_028280915.1 Kiloniellaceae bacterium | reverse complement strand
CGCAGCTTGAAGGTATATTCCAAACCATCCTCGGAAACTTCCCAGGATTCCGCCAGGGCCGGTGCGATGGTGGTCGTGCCCGGCACAAACTCGGCGAGTTTGTTAAAGATTTGCCGCGAAGAGGCGTCAAAGGTCGTGCCGGCCGTATAAAGCGCCGGATTAAAGCCCTCCGGGCTGCCTTCGGAGCAAAAGACCAGGGTTTTGGCCTCGGCGGCCGAAACCAGGCCCGCAGCCAGGACCAAGCCCAGCGCCGTTGCGGTGAGATTGCGTGTCACACTTAGTCTCCCTTTGTTCAACAATTATTAGAATCTTTGTTCAAATCTCAATTTGAATTTACATTCAAAAATCCACCGGAGGCTGCTTTGTTTGGAATGATGTGGAGCAGATTCCGTGAGATTTTGAGTGGCGTAGCTTCGCGCGGCGCGGCCAGGCTGTCAACGACAGAGGTGTGTCTTTGAAATCAAATACGGTTCAACCGCGAGATCGGCCGTGGCGGTATTGCTGAGGGCGGCCTGGCAACGCGGATGGCCCGAGGGAAGGGGGAAGGCTCCCCGACCAATTGGTCTGGAGCCGGTTATTCCGTCGACGCGCCCACCAGATCGCGGCGGGCCTTTTCCAAGTGGGCTTCCACGGCCCGGGCGGCGGCATCGGCGTCGTGGCTGGAGAGAGCTTCGAACACTTTTCGATGCTGGACGTTGTAGTCGGAAATGCGCTCTTGGGACAGAATCTTGTCCTTCATGCGGTTCCACTGGGTATGGCTGCGCACGGAGTTGATCTGCTCGTAAAGCCAGACCATGAGCGGATTGTGGGTGCACTCGGCCAAGACCAAATGAAAATGCTCGTCCGCGGCGGTGAAGCCTTCCCGGTCGCTATGGGCCTGTTCCACCCGGTCCAAAGCTTGCGCCATGCGCGCCAGGTCCCGGCCCGTGGCGTTGATGGCCGCCAGGCGGGCAATCTTCGGCTCTAATGCGGCGCGGACCTGGATCAGCTCCAGGGGGCTGGTGATCTCGGCGATGCTCTCCCGGTCGGGGATGGTGCGGTAGTTCACAAAGGTGCCGCTGCCGATGCGCCGGGTCAGCAGGTTCTGTTCCTCCAGGCGCCGCAAGGCTTCCCGGATGGTGGAGCGCGAGGCACCGAAGTGCTGCGCCAAATCCCGCTCCGCCGGGAGTTTCTCGCCGTGCCCGTAGGTCCCTTCCTCGATCGCCCGCTGCAGTTTCGCGGCAATGGCCGTGGCGCCCATGGCTGCCCGGCCCGGCAAATCGCCCGGGACGCTCGTTTGGCCCTTTTGGTCCAGGTCCAAGGGTGGAATATTTTTACTCATCTGTGCCAATTTGAACCATTGTGCATAATTGGTTTCCGAAAGGTACGATTTTATTGGACATAAGGTTTGATTGGTGACAATATGACATTGATGCATCGTTTTGGCAAATGGTCACGCCTGAGGAGGCGATGATTCGCGCCGGAAAAAACGATGATCTGGTGGGAAAAATATATAAAAAACAGTGTTTTGAAAAAATCTTGATGGCGGAGATCTAGATCGGGAAGCACGGAACGGGAACATTTGCCGCGGGGCGGCAAGGGTCTCTTCCGCAGCCGGCGTCCCGAGCGGGCCGGTGCTATAATGGTCAGGTTGCTTGACCAATCTTGGCACGGGTTTTGGAAATTGGGCGGATTTGGGTTGCCGCCCATTGTGGGTGCAGGAAACTGTTGATGGGGCGTGCTTTGGTCATCGCGACCGCTAAGGAACCAAGCGCCGATCGGCAGGAGGCATGAAACTTTAAGCAAGGGAGATGGACGAAATGTCTGATTTACAAAATCATGTGGATGCGCCGGGGCGCGCGGAATTGGTCAAGCAGGTCCGGGAAAAAATTAACGAGCTGGGCATTACTTATATCTATTTCCAGTTTATCTCGGTAACGGGCCGCATTGTCGGTAAGGGCATTCCAGCCGACCATTGGGAAGCAGTGTCTTCCCGCGGCTTCCAATTGGTTTACGGCTCCACCGCCAACCTCTTTATCGATCGTCACGGCAACTACATCGGCTACGGCCCCGAAGCCTCGGAGCTGGTGGGCATCCCCGATCCGGAAACCTTCGTTCAGCTGCCCTGGGACAAGCGGGTGGCCCGGGTTTTCTGCACCTGCTTCCGCAACCGGGAAGAAAACGTCAATCCGGGCGGTGCCCTGACCTCGGACTGCCGGGGCAATCTGCGCCGGATCATGAAGGAATTCGAAGGCAAGCACGGCATGCACCTGCGCGCCGGCACCGAACCCGAAATGATGTGGCTGCAAAAAGGCGAGAGCGGTCTGCCGGAAACCGGCTTTTCCAAGCCCAACTGCTATCACATCGATCAGTTCGAATCCCTGCGCCCCGCCTTCATGAAGGTCATCGAATACTCCCAAGCCATGGGTCTGGACATGATCCAGGGCGACCACGAGGATGCGCCGGGCCAGCTGGAGCTGAACTGGATGTTCGATGATGTGCTGCGCAACTCGGACCGCCTGACCACTTACCGTCAGATCTGTGCACAGGTGGCGCGGGAGCACGGGCTGGTGGCCTGCTTCATGTCCAAGCCCTTCATGGGCGTCTCCGCTTCGGGCTGTCACCATAACGTTTCCCTATGGAGCGGTGGTGAGGATGAGGTCAACAGCCTGCACAATGACCCGATCCCGGGCATGGCCGGCGCGTTCACCTATCGCCGCGGCGGTGACAACCACTTCATGCCCGATCCCAGCATCGATGCGAAGAAACCGGGACCGGTGGGCCTGAAGTCCATCGGCGGCGTGATGGCGCACCTGGGCGCCTTGACCGCCATCGGCTCCTCGACGGTGAACTCCTACCGCCGCTTGTGGGACACGGGCTTTTGGGCGCCGGTCTTCGCCGATTGGGGCTATCAGAACCGTACCTGCGCCCTGCGGGTTTCCGCGCCGGGCCGCTTTGAGTACCGCTCGGTGGACTCCATGGTGAACCCCTATCTGATGGGTGCCGCCCTGTTGAGGGCCTTCGACGATGGTATCGACCGGGACCTGGATCCGGGCGAGGCCGAGGAGCGCAACATCTACGAGGCCATGGAAGCGGGCAAGCAGGTCAAGAAACTGCCCATGTCCCTGGGTGAGGCCCTGGACCGCTTGGATGGGGACGAGGTCATCAAATCGGCCATGCCCGATGAAATGTACAAGGTCTACACCCACTACAAGCGGGACGAGTGGGAGAAGTACATGGCAACGGTCACCAATTGGGATTTGGAGACCTATTGGGATTGCTTGCCCTGATGCGCCATACGGTAGCTAATTGAGGAGAAACGTAAATGTGTGGAATTGCCGGTTTGATACATAGGGGCAAGGCCTCTAATGTCGGGCAGGAAATGACCTCCATGCTGTTGGCCCTGAAGCATCGTGGCCCCGATTCGACGGGCTTCGCGCTTTACGGCCAAGCCAACGACCAGGAAAATGACTATGTCATGCGCTTCAAGGTCGCCGAGCAGGAGGAAATGCGCCATGGCTTTGACATCCATCAGCAGGTCGTCGACCGCCGCGCCGCGGTGGACGCGCGCCTGGCTGAGCAGGGTGCCAAGGTCAGCAACATGGAGGAGGCGACCGAATATGCCTTTCGGTATCGCTTTGCCTTCAGCGGCGATCTGACCCGCTTGGTGAAATACGTGGAAGACCTGGACGGGGTGGAGATCCTGTCCCTGGGCCGCAGCTTGGAACTGGTCAAGGACCTGGGCGACGCGACCGTGGTGTCTGATCAGTACAAGCTGGGTGACTTCCAGGGTACCCACGGTATCGGTCACACCCGCATGGCGACGGAATCCGACGTTGATATCCGTTCCGCTCACCCCTATTGGGCCTATCCCTTCAACGACGTGGCGGTGGTTCACAATGGTCAGCTGACCAACTATTGGGGCTCCCGCCGGGCCTTGGAGCGCCGGGGACACCGTTTCATGTCCAACTGTGACTCCGAGCTGATCGCGGTCTATATCGCCGATTCAATTGAGCGAGGCGACGACCTGGAAGAGGCCATGCACCGTTCGGTGCACGAGCTCGACGGCGTCTTCACCTACCTGGTGGCGACCGCCGATAAGCTCGGCATGGCCAAGGACACCATGGCGGCCAAGCCCATGGTGCTTTACGAGAGCGACGATTTCATTGCGATGGCCTCGGAGGAGATTTCCATCCGCTCCATCTTCCCCCATGAAATTGACACCTTTGATCCGTACGAAGGGGAGGTCCGGGTATGGCAGAGCTAAAGGTGGAGCACGAATCCCACCGCATGGGTATGCACACCGAGCAGTTGGCCGGTCGCACCCAACAGGTTTTCTTTCACCCGTCGGAGGAAGAAAACTTCACCTATCCCATGGCCCATGAGGTGGATTTCAACAAGCGGGCCGAAATCGACATTGCCGACATGGATACCACGGAAGCCAATCTGAAGATCCGTTCCTTGATGAAGGAAGGACACGGCACCATCGTGGTCAGGAACCCGCAAGGCAAGCACGGCTTGGGCGTGGGCATCTTGAACCGCCTGAACCTGATCTTCGAAGGCTCGCTGGGGTATTTCGGCTGTGGGCTGATCGACGGGCCCAACGTGCGCATTTCCGGGCGCGTGGGCTGGTCCTGTGCCGAGAACATGATGGCGGGTACCGTCACCATCGAGAAGAACGCCGGTTCCACTTTTGGCGCGGCTATCCGTGGCGGCGACCTGGTCTGTAAGGGCGACGTGGGTTCGCGGACCGGCATCGACCAAAAGGGCGGTACGATCATCGTCGGCGGCAAGACCGGTGCCTTCTCCGGCTTCATGATGCAGCGGGGCCGCATGGTCGTTTTGGGGGACACCAGTGAAAACCTGGGCGACTCCATGTACGACGGCACCATCTACGTGGGCGGCAAGATCAAAAGCCTGGGCGTGGACGCGGTCGAGGCGGAGATGACCGAACTGGACAAAAAGTGGCTCACCGCCAAGCTCAAGATCTACGATCTGGAAACGCCCAACGGGGTGGACAACATGACCAAGATCGTCTCGGGCAAGCAGCTCTGGAACTACGACAATCTCGAGCCGGCCGAAAAGAAACTGGTGTTGTAAGGAGACGAATGATGGCTGTGACCAAAGAACAACCCCAACGCCGGGACAAAAAGCCTCTGAACCGAGACACCAATCGGATCGGCAAGAGCTTCATGTTCCCGCCGGAAGTGATGGACGATATTCACGTCAAGGCGGAACTCGGGCGCTACCGCATGCGCGGTTTCTCCCTCTTCAAGAAGATCCCCACTTGGGACGATCTGACCTTCCTGCCGGGCACCCTGACCCGCTTCGTGATCGAGGGCTATCG
>JANQKX010000325.1 GCA_028280915.1 Kiloniellaceae bacterium | reverse complement strand
GATAATGGAGGCCACCAGAAGGTTGGCCGCGGTCTCGATTGCGGCCTTGATGGTGCCCGGCCCGCTGGACGATGAGGCGACCGTCTTGCAAGGCCCCGCCGAGGGCGCCACCAGCAGCGCCGACGCCATCGTCCAGGGCACCCTCTCGGGCATTCAGCTGGTGCTCAGCGTCGCCGCCACCTTGATCGTGGCCATTGCCCTGGTCAGCTTGCTCAATCAGTTGATCGGCCTTCTGCCCGCGGTCGACGGCGCGCCCCTCACCCTGCAGCGCATCCTGGGATGGGTACTGGCGCCGGTGGCTTGGCTGATGGGCATTTCCTGGAGCGAGGCTACCCTCGCCGGTCAGTTGATGGGGACCAAGATCGTGCTCAACGAACTGGTGGCCTATCTGCATATGGCCGCCTTGCCCGAGGGCGAGCTGTCGCCCAAAACCGACCTTATCCTCACCTTCGCCTTTTGCGGTTTTGCCAATCTGGGCAGCCTGGGCATCTTGTTGGGTGGCCTCAGCGCCATGGTGCCGGAGCGGCGCGGGGACATCGTCGCCCTGGGACCAAGAGCCCTGCTCGCCGGTGTGCTGACCTGCTTCCTGACCGCGGCGGTGGCCGGGTTGATCGCTTGACACCCGGCCGGATGGCACATCAAATCCCGATCTATAAATACCGGTTTATCTCAGTCAAGCCGCAGTGGCGCACGGCATAAATGGACCTGAACACCTCTGAGCCCTTTCACCTGCGCGCTCGAAAGCTGTAAACGGTGAAGATTGAAACCGGCTTGGTCGCCCAGAAATCGAAGGGACGTTCGAATGTCAAAACGAGCACTTATCACCGGCGTTACGGGGCAGGACGGCTCTTATCTTGCCGAGTTCCTGCTTGAAAAGGGCTACGAGGTACATGGCATCAAGCGTCGGGCCTCCCTTTTCAACACCGCGCGCATCGACCACATCTACGAGGACCCTCATGTGGACAACGCACGCTTCAAGCTGCACTACGGGGATCTCACGGATACCTCGAACCTGACCCGGATCATCGCCCAGATCCAGCCCGACGAGGTTTACAATCTGGGAGCACAGTCCCACGTGGCGGTGAGTTTCGAGGCACCCGAGTACACGGCGGATGTGGATGCCATCGGCACCCTGCGTCTGCTCGAGGCCATCCGCTTCCTGGGGCTGGAAAAGAAAACGCGCTTCTACCAAGCCTCCACCTCAGAACTCTACGGCCTTGTGCAGGAAGTGCCTCAGAAGGAGACGACGCCGTTTTATCCGCGCTCTCCCTATGCCGTGGCGAAATTGTATTCCTATTGGATTACGGTGAACTATCGAGAGGCTTATGGCATGTATGCCTGCAACGGCATCCTCTTTAATCATGAAAGCCCGCGGCGCGGCGAGACATTCGTAACCCGCAAAATCACGCGGGGCCTGGCCAACGTGGCCCAAGGCCTGGAGCCTTGCTTGTACATGGGCAACATCGACGCCCGCCGGGACTGGGGCCATGCCAAAAACTATGTTCGCATGCAATGGCTGATGCTGCAGCAAGAAGCGCCCGAGGACTTCGTGATTGCGACGGGCATACAGTATTCCGTGCGCCAGTTCATCCAATGGTCCGCCGAGGAATTGGGGATTTCAATTGAGTTCACCGGCGAGGGGGTGGACGAAACGGCGACCGTCACGGGGATCGAGGGGGACAATGCACCGGCCCTGAAAGTGGGAGACGTGATCCTGCGCATCGACCCGCGGTACTTCCGCCCTGCTGAGGTGGAAACGCTTCTGGGGGACCCCACGAATGCCAAGACCAAACTGGGTTGGGAGCCGGAGACCACCGCCCAGGAAATGTGTGCCGAGATGGTCCGCGAAGACCTGAAAATCGCCAAACGGCACGCTCTTCTCAATGAACATGGCATGGGGCAGCCCGTGTCCATCGAGGGTCAATAGGGCCATGAAGTACTATGTGGCCGGCCATCGCGGCATGGTGGGAAGCGCGATCCTGCGCCATCTGGAGTCCCGACGGGCCGGCGGTGAAAAAATCACCATCGTCACCCGCTCCCACGCCGAACTTGACTTATTGGAGCAAGCGGCCGTTCGGGATTTCATGGTGCAAGAAAAACCCCATGTGGTGATCCTGGCCGCGGCAAAGGTGGGCGGCATCCATGCCAACAACACCCTCCCGGCCGATTTCATTTACGAAAACCTGATGATCGAGTGCAACGTCATCCATCAGGCCTTCGCCGCCGGGGTCACGAGGTTATTGCAACTGGGTTCGTCCTGCATCTATCCCAGGAACGCTTCCCAACCCATGGCCGAGGACGCGCTTCTCACCGGTAAGCTAGAGCCTACCAACGAGCCCTATGCCATTGCCAAAATCGCCGGCATCAAGCTTTGCGAAAGTTACAATCGTCAGCACCACACCGATTTTCGCAGCGTGATGCCGACCAATCTTTATGGCCCGGGCGACAACTTCCACCCCGAGACCAGCCACGTCCTGCCCGCTCTGATTCGCCGTTTCCACGAGGCAACCCAGTCCGGACACAAGGAGGTCGTCATTTGGGGGACCGGTACGCCACGGCGCGAGTTCCTTCACGTGGACGACATGGCTGAGGCGGCGCTTTTTGTCCTGGGTCTGCCGAAAGCGCAATATGAGGCCAATACGCAGGCCATGCTGAGCCATATAAACGTGGGCAGCGGCGCGGAAATCTCCATCCTGGACCTGGCACGATTGGTCGCAAAAATCACCGGCTACCAGGGCGCCATCGTGACCGATCCCGACAAGCCCGACGGGACCCCGCGCAAGCTATTGGACATCGATCGCCTGACAAAGATGGGATGGCGCCCCCGCATAGATTTGGAAAAGGGGATAACGGAAACCTACCGCTGGTTCCTCGACAACCAATTCACGATCCGCTCGTGACCTGGTGTTTCCGGAGACGACACCTCTTTCCGCCCTACCCGCGGCCCAAACTACATGGCCTCAATGAGGCCGATTTTCTGCCAGGCCGCTAGCATTCCGGCGATTTGATCCGCCGGCCTTTCCGAAAATACCTGAGCGAAAAGCACGTTGGAGAAATAGTCCCGCTCCAGGGCCCAGGCCACCATGTCCTCGTCGCCGGCGGGAATTTCCAGTCCGCCGCCCGGTCCGCGCAGGACCTTGCCCGAGGGGGTTTGTTCCACCCCATGGCTCATCCAGCGCACCCGGTAGAAGCGGGCCTCGCCGCGGGACGGCAGGTCGAAGTCGGCAATGCCCTCGAAAGCCTTGCCGTGCAGGAAGCCGCGCAGTTCCTCGGCGATCTTGGGATCGCCCAGGATCTGATCCAGGCGCCCGCTGATGCGCTTGCGGTAACCGTCGTGGCCCATGATGTGGTCGATGGGCGGCAGGTGCTCCCGGAACAACGGATCCTTGGGCAAATGAGAAGCCAGCAGGTTGACGAAGTCATAGCCGGTGTAATTGCGCACCGCCAGGGAGATGTGCAGGGAGGCCGTGGTGGAAGCTATCGCGTCGTGATACTGGCCGTGGGGCAGGTAAAGGATATCGCCGGGCTTCATTACCAGTTCCTTGAGCAGCTTGCCCTTGGCCTGTTCATGATACTCATGGGAAAAGTCGCCGGTGGTCTGGCCCGGCGCTTGAGCCGCGTTCAGGCGCCGGCCTTCGTGGATGTGCCAGGTTTTCTCGCCATCGATCTGAAAAACAAAGACGTTGGTGGTGTCAAAATGGGCGGGATAGGCTTGCACCTTGTCCCAGGAGCAGAAAATCGTGATGTTGACCGGCGCGCAGAACACGGATTCGAAGGTCTGGGAGAGAGAACGCAGGCCCGGCGTCAGGCGGCCGGCGAAATTCAAGGTCAGGGAGGCCCCGTCGCGCAGATGCTGCTTCACCCGGTCGAAGTCGGGCCGCATGACCTTCTCGTTGTCCCGACTGACCCCTTCGTAACAATATTCCTCGGCTTTGAAAGGCCGGCCGTTGGCCGCCAACTCCAGGGACTTGGAACTCCAGATGGTGGTCATGCGCAGCAGGTTATTCAGGTCCTGCCAGGTAAAGGTATCCCGAAAGCGCTCGGCGGCCCCCTCCATATGGATATACTGCCGGCCAAAGTATTCGGTGAAATAGGTCTTGGCGGTCATGGGCGCCAGAAACTGGCGGAAAGTCGTTACTTGATCGGTCATTTGAAGAGCCCGTTACATGGTTTCATCACAATCTGCGCAGCTGAAAAACGCGGCACTGACGCCTTTTACCCCTCCCCCCTTGTCGTGACAAACCGCGTTCGCACCTCTGGGGCAATAAAGGGGAATAGAGACAAAGAACTATAGCTCACATAAGTGGCGCCGCCCCCTTGAGCTAGATCAAATGAGCTAGATCAAATCGGCACGCCCGCGCCTGTCTTCATCGCCGATTCGTTGGTCAACAGCCCCGGCCGAAAAAAAAATCGAAGATCGCCCTTGCTCCGCCAACACCTGTTTGATGTAAAATTATGCTCAGATCGGATTCGCGGAAATGCCAGTGAAAAAGCACAACATCATCATCGAACGCTGGGCCGGTCAGCCCGGCGAACGCGCAACCCCGGGCTTTCGATGGCTCGTATCCTACGAGACGGATGCCCGCTACCACGTGCAAGGTTTCGAAACCACCCATGCGGCGGCCCGCGCCGCCGCCGAATCCTGCCTGCTCGAAAAGGGTATCGACCTGGATTGGGTGCCTAAGGAAAGCTCCGCCACCACCCTGCTCACGC
Organism: Kiloniellaceae bacterium; assembly: GCA_028280915.1. Lineage (GTDB taxonomy): Bacteria > Pseudomonadota > Alphaproteobacteria > Kiloniellales > Kiloniellaceae > JANQKX01. Next base: position 5,399 of record JANQKX010000325.1, on the reverse strand, counting down.
CCCGCTCCAAGCGGTTGAGCGCCTAGCGGAAACGCAAAGGGACAATTTCCTGTCTAATAGGCAACCCCTGCGCTGCGGGTGATGGGTGTTCCTGTTCCGTTTTCTCAGCATCCTGTACGAGAGGCCCGGTTTTCGACGCGTTGCGACGATTAGGGCTCGTTTTCGCGGAATTTCGGGTCCTTTACGGAGCCGCGCGCTCGGCGGGCAGCCCCAAGTGAATGCAAAGTGAAATGTGTCCCAAGGATTTCTAAATATTTTCAATATCTTGAGAGCCTTTGTGAAAGTTCGGGGAATTTAGTCACATTTATTTGGTGGTGCTAATACTTTAGTTATTATAAAATCGCGCCAGGAGTGGGGACTAATTCTATCTGCAAAGGATGAGTCCCATGAAAGAGGAGAAGACTTCCGAGCCTCTTGGCAACACAATCAGTCAAGAACCGGAGCCCGAGGAAGCCAGCGACCGGACCTCGGTTGGAAACGTCCCTTTGAGCAAACGGCAGTTTCTCATTGGTGCGGGTGTGTCCGGTGCGGCGCTTGCCCTTGGCAACGTCGGCGGAGCGACGCCGGCGGAAGCGGGGTTCGTCGGCAACAGCGGTAACGGCCTGTGGGTAACCGACCTTCGAAAGCGCCGCCGGGTGGCCTATAGAATTCGCCAGCAAGCGGCTTTGAAGGAGAAAAAAAGACCCATCCTCCATCACCGCAACAATGGCGATGAAAAGCGCTATTGGGGCGATTTTTACGGCAATTTTTCCAAGACCCTGCCCCACGACGACGCGGGCCGAGTGGACCCCGACGCTTACAAAGCCTTGCTGCGGGCGCTGAAATCCGGGCGTTTCGAGGATTTCGAGAACCTGCCCGGCAACGGCAACCTGGCCAATCCCATGGGGGCCAAGGCCTTTTCCATTGAGGGTCCCGACGTGGCGGCCATCGCCGTGGACCCGCCGCCGGCCATCGCCAGTCCGCAATTCGCCGCCCAGATGGCCGAACTCTATTGGATGGCCCTGCTCCGGGACGTGCCTTTTTCCGAATACAACATCAACAGCGACGCACAAGACGCCTATGCGGAATTGACCGGCATGGCCGGCTATGAGGGCCCCAGCGACGGCGATGCCGTCTCCGACCTCTTCCGCGCGGACTATCCGGACGCCCGCAAGGGCCCCATGGTGTCACAGTTCCTGCTGGCAAACTTTGCCTATGACGGGATCAGCATCGACCCCATGATCGATGAGCCCGCTCCGACGGATTTCATGACCATCTGGGACGATTGGCTGGCGGCGCAAAACGGCACGGCCTTCGGCTTCGGCATTCCCACCACCGACAACAAGGTGTATCCCCACACGGCGCGTCACCTGGGCCGCGTCGCCGGTGCGGATGCCATCAACTCGGTCTTTTTCCGGGCCGGTGCCTTGGTGCTGGGGTTCTTCGGGCCCAGCGATTCGGCCAATCCCTATGCCGCGTCCGGCCGGCAGTTCCCCTTCGCCACCTTCGGCTTCGGCCACTTGGCGGAGTTGATCGGCAAGGTGCACAAGTCCGAGCGTCATGCCTGGTACAACAAATGGTGCGTGAACCGTTTCTTGCGGCCGGAGGCCGGCGGCGGCCGGGTGCAAGCCGTGCTGGACGGCAAACTGCCGCCGGAGCTTTTGCACGACGACATCCTGTCAAGCCACGCCGTCGCTTTGACCCACGAGCGATTCCACAGCTACCTCCTGCCGCAGATGTTCACCACCGGCGGCCCCACCCATCCCTCCTTCACGGCGGGCCATGCCATCAGCGCGGGGGCTTGCGTGACCGCCCTGAAGGCCTGGTTCGATACGAACATTCCCTGGTCCCAATCCGGCGGCTTCGCGCCCCGTCAGGCTTTCGACGTGGATCCGGTTTCGGGGGAGCGGGTGCCCATCGACGCGGACGCCTTGGGCCTGACCCTCGGCGGTGAGCTCAACAAGTTGGCTCACAACCTTTCCTGGGGGCGGGACATGTCGGGCGTGCACTGGCGGGCCGACAATGTGGAAGGCAACAAACAAGGCGAGGAACTGACCATCCGCTTGTTGGCCGAGGAAAAGGCGATCTATCCCGAAACCTTCGACGGCTTCAGCTTGACCAAGTTCGACGGCACCACGATCACGATTTGAACCGACCCCTTTGACGTTCTGCGGGAATGCCTTTGCCGGTTCAAAAACAATCCCGGCAGCGATCGACACTGCAGGGGCGCCCCCTGACGGCGCCCCTTTTTTCATCGCCACCCGGCGTCAGAGCATCAGAGGCGACAAAAACGCCCCAGGTCTCGTTGCCCGGCGACCATGGCCGCCGCAGCGGAAAGGCGCCACCTCACCGCTCGATGCACTAATTTTAGCTAGAATCTTCAAGGACGGGCATGGGGTGTCTTCCCCGGTTGTCGTTGAGCAAAACCGATCGCCAACCCCGCGGATCCAGTTTTTTCTCATGGATTTGCCGCCATCCCTTCCCTACGGCGCCGGGAGCGGCGGCCTCGTAAAAAAACTTTCAATTGCGCTTTCATTTTTTGGCCAAGCAAGGCATTTTGGCGTGGGTGCGCGGATCAATCGCTTTGTGATTAGGTTTCATAAACCAGCCGACCGAGATGGTGGTTCGTCAAACAACTCTGCAAAACAAGTGTTACCTGTCAGTCATCCCTTCATGGAACGGGATGTCATGAAGGGCGGCAATCGCCCCTTCCGGAAAACGAAAGAGGAGAATGTAAATCCATGAAGTATCTAAAGGGAATCCCATCCGCGGCCGCCATCGCCTTAGCCGTGGCCGCATCCGTCGCAACCCTTGCCCCCCATCAACCCGCTGTGGCCCAGGACCCCATTGAGGTGACCCTGCCCGATGGCCGGGTGGCGGTGCTCTATGGCGATTCCACCTGGGAAATCAAAAGAGGTCCCGCCGAACTGGCGCAAGACACCGTTGCGCTGGACGAATTGGTGGTCAGCCCCAACAAGTTCAAAGGCCAGACTGTGGTCGTCACCGGCGGGCTCATTTCCTTGCTCGGGGCCTATCGCCTGCAAACCAGTGACAGCGCCAACAACATTGTGGTGGATGTGACCAATGCCCGCCGCGCCGACCAACTCAAGCTAGAGGAACGCTTCAAGGACTCCAGCCTGACCGGAGCGGTCAACGTTCAAGTGACCGGTGAGGTGGAAACCGGCACGCTCACCAACCGCATCAAGGCTTCCGATATCGTTTTTGTCGAGTAGCCTTGAAGAGCAACCAGATGCATTTGACCATGGGGGCCTAAAGGTCCGTCAGATGCAAGCAGCAGGCCGGGTGTCACTTTACCCGGTCTGCAGCACCCGATCTTCTCAGCGCGGCCGTCATCAAGCAAGGCACGAAGTCGTCGGCCGTCAGTCGTGCGCCGTCAATCATCCGCCATCAATCATCCATGGCGTCGGAGAACTCGTTGTTCAGAAAACCATAAAGGTTGTCCACCCCATTGGCCAAGGCGGCGTAGCCGCCCACCACGGCAATGGAGACCACTCCGAGAATCAGAGCATACTCAATGGCCGTTGTGCCCGAAGTATCACGCAGGAATTTGCTGATCAAACGACGCATGGGGGCACTTAAGGTCAGCGAAATTAAAAATGCGCTAAATCAGGCATTTATCGCGCATTCGCTTTTTTGCGATTTGGATTGGGGACGCGGTTTGCCGTCGCAGACAATCCAGCTGTCCGGTCACTCCAGCGCCGGATCGATAAAGGGATCGCCCGGATCCTCACCGCTGGTGATTTCGTCCTCGACGCACTCGCCCCATGTTCCGGTGCAGGACCGGTCATCCCCTCGGAAGCCGGCCGCGTCGTCGTAGGGGCTGTCGCCCGGATCGCTGGCGCAAGCGCCCAGGGCGAAACACAAAATTGCGATAACAAGACCCTTGTTCATTTCACCGACGCCCCTCGTTCCTAGCATTCAGCGCTTGCCCGCCCAGCTTCCTCTCGCAGATGCGCACAAGCCCGGCAGCTGAAAATAAAACCGATCACAATTCTACGCCGATTCCGTTTGGTTACCAAACTTTCAGCGCCAACCTTATCTCAAATACCCCTTCATACCTCAAGTACCACTGTCGTGGTATGGCCGCAACAGCGCTTTCTAGCGCCTTTTAAACTTGAATAAATTACATGAGAAATTTTATTCAAATATCCGATTTAAAATCAAATTAATCGATAGACGCTAAAGATTCCTAGTGAATTTGACTGCTGGATACCGGCAAAACCTAACGAAAAAAATTCGGAGTAGGATGGTAAATGTCAGCTAACACCGCTTGGAACTTCGGCCCCTTGCTGGAGCGTTTTCACCAACGCAAACATGAGGCCCAGAGTGTCTCGCCCCCGCCCCGGGAACAGGACGATCAAACCACCGCCGCCGGCTCAGCCGTAAAGCCCAGCGGTACGGCAGGCGAGATCACGGCGAGTGAGATCACGGCGGATGAAATCAAGGCGGGCGAGATCGGTGACGACCCTGGTCCTTGCGAGAAGACCCAACCGATGGGCGAAAACACCGCGGCCCGATCCAAGCCCTCCAGCCCTTACCAAAAGCCATCCCAGCTGTCCCGCAGCCTGGAGCAATGCCGCACCCTGGCCTTGGAGTTTGAAGGCGCCAGCCTGAAATCTCGTGCCATGCTCTATAAGGCGCTGGAGCGGGCCTATGCCTTTTCCTTTGAGTGCGACGCGGAGCAGCAGGCCTACAAGAGCCTCTGCGACGCCCACGGCCTAAAGATCCAACAAAGGGCGCCCTTCACCCCCATTGTGAAGCTGGTCTTCGGGTGCAACTACGACAAAACCCGCTTGTCCGAATATGCCCGTTGTCTGAGCTTCGCCAAGCGCAACAAGCAAAGCCCCGACGATTTCCGGGCCTTCATCGAAGGCCAAAAGGGCGGCGTCAAGGGCTGTGCCCAGGCCGAGCGGCTCGCCGTCGCCAAAGGGGGCGCGGCCCCGGCCAAAAAGGCGCAGGAGGCGGCGCTGTCGGCCCTGCGCGCGGCACCGGTCATCGGTGCCTTCAAAGCAGCGCCGTCAACCACCGGCAAGACGGCGAAAAACCCGGACTCCAAGGGCGAGTTTGTCCTTCTCCTCGCCCGCCAGTCCCCATCGCCGGACGGCCAGATGGAAGTGATCAGCGTGCTGGGCGAGCAAGACCTGCCCCTGACGCCGATCATGAAAAAGGCGGCAAAAAAGTTCGCACCGGCCAAAAAGGCCCCCGCACAAGAAAAGAAGCCTCATCAGGCAAAAGAGAAAAGGACCAAGAGCCATCGGAAGCCGGATATCGCCAGTAAGGCTCCGGTTGCATTGACATCTTCGACAGACACCGCGACGCAAAGCGATCAACGGGCCCCCTTTTTCAGCCCGTCGGAGGAAAAACTTTACAAGGTGGCGCAAAGCCTGGCGGGACCTTTT